>JADKKK010000024.1 GCA_016720545.1 Myxococcales bacterium | reverse complement strand
TGATGGGTCGCGTGTCACGAAGAGTGAGGTTTGGCGGTCGAGCGGGGACACCCGGCCCCACCGCGACGGCGGGCCGTGGCGGTGGAGCGACGGTGCGCCTCTTCAGAAGTGGCTGAGGTGTCGGGTGCTCGTACGCGGGGGAGGTGGCCCACGAGGTCGGCGTGGTAGTCGACATAGCGGGCAGCGTCGCGGCGCAGGCGATGAAGCGAGCGGAGCAGGGCGAGGGCTCGCTGCTGCGAGGGGGCCTCGCCGGGTAGGCGGCCGAGGGACGCGGGGTGAGCGGCGCGGACGGCGGCGTCCGCGAGGTCGAGGACCACGAGCAGCGCTGCGACGGAGACGAGGTCCGGGAAGCGGCGCCGCGCCTCGAGGAGGTCTGGGCTCACTTTCGCCTCGCGACGCGAGCGGTGGGCTGGGGCGCGACGACCTCGAAGAAGAGCTTCTCGTCGATCCTCGGGGCCTCGCGCTCCGCGGCGGCGGTGAGCAACTCGTAGCCGATGTTCATGAGGACGCGGTAGTTGCCGGCGGCGTGTTCGGCCATGACGGTCCGCACCTCCGTAGACATCAACTGGGGGGCGCCAGCGACGTCGAGGACGTGATCGAGACAGGCGACGAGCTCGTCGCGCGCTGCGGGCTCGAGCTTGAGCCTTCGGCGGATGCGGGTACCGAGAGGCAGCAAGTCGGCCGACCGGAAGCGCTCGGGGAGCCGGGCGTCGCCGACGAAGACGACGGTCAGCAGCGACTGGGCGTCGAGATCTTTGCTGACGAGCAGGCGCAGCTCGGTGAGGACGTTGCCCAACATCTCCTGCGCCTCGTCCACGATGAGGACGGGCCGGAGCATCGTCGAGGAGAGATGCTCACTCCAGCGAGCGCGGAGCGACTTGAAGCCAGCCCAGTTGTTGTGGGTCTTGAGCGGCACCTCGAAGAGGCTGCTGAGCTCGCGGTAGAAGTCGGAGGCGCGACCGACGGGCCGCTCGACGATGCCCACGAGCAGGTCGGAGCGGCGGGCGAGGCGAGAGGCCAGGATGCGCATGGCCGCAGACTTCCCAGAGCCTGGGTCGCCCGTGATCATTGCGAAGCCACCGTCCGCGAGCCCAAACTCGAGGCGCCTGCAGAAGGTGTCGATCGCGGGCGTAGCGAAGAGCGCCTCGGTCGGTAGACCGGGGAGGAAGGGGTTGAATTTGAGTCCGTAAAGGGTCTTGAGTGTGGAGTTCATCGGTCACCTCGGTCGTCGGAGTCGTCGTGGTCGTCGTGAGTCGTCGTGGTCGTGATCTTCGTGCTCCGGAGCAACGGGTTCGGCGCCCGCCCCGCTCCCGTCGGCGGCGCCGCCCGCGTCCAGCGGCAGGTAGGCCGGCGGCAGCCCGGTCGCCGCGTACTCCGCCATCAGAACTCGCAGATGCGGCGCGATCCCCGCCCCGCGCGCGTCGCGAGCC
The DNA here is from genome assembly GCA_016720545.1 of Myxococcales bacterium. Taxonomy (NCBI): domain Bacteria; kingdom Pseudomonadati; phylum Myxococcota; class Myxococcia; order Myxococcales; species Myxococcales bacterium. The sequence goes on along the minus strand of JADKKK010000024.1, from coordinate 21,812 downwards.
AGGTCCTCGGCACGCTGAGGCACACCGAGCGGACGGCGAGCGCCGCTCGCGTTCTTGGCCTTGTCGAGCGGCAGCAGCGTCGCCAGGTGGGTGCCGTGTCGCGCGTCGACGAGGTCGGCGCTCGACAGGTCCCAGCGCGCGAAGCGCACCGTCGGCCGCAGCAGCACGCAGTAGCGCGCGGGCACCTCGAAGCGGACACCTTCGATGGTGATCGTCCCATCGCTGCGGCGCAGCGTGCGGACCTCTTCCTTGCGAAAGGCTCGACGCAGGACATCCATCGAGGGAGCCTCGCGCGCGACAAGCGGACCGCGCATGGCACGCTCGAGGGGAGTCGTGCCGAGCTCGCTGTGACGCTTGCGGTGGTAGTCGAGCTCCACCCACGCCTGCGTCGCCTCGTTGAGCTTCGAGAGCGTGAGCTCCGCCTCGCCCTCGAGCATCGCCATCAGGCGCCCCTCCACCAGCCCCCAGAAGCTCTCCTGCTTGCCATTCTGCTCAGGCGTGTACGGCAGCGTCGTGTGGTGCACGATCGAGAGACGCGCCAGCCCCTCGGTGCTCTCAGCGGCCATCATGGCCGAGCCGTTGTCCGTCAGCAGCGCGCGCGGCAGGCCCCGCTTGAGGATCGCCTGCGACAGGCCGTGCGCCCACGCCTCGGTCGTCTGATCCAGGTACCACTGCGCGTGACAGATCAGGCGCGAGGCGTCGTCCATGAAGGCCAATAGCTGAGGCCGCTTCAAGCTCCCGTCGGCGAGCGCGATGGCGCGCGAGCACTCGTGGAAGTCGGCGTGCCAGAGCCCGTGCACCTGGGTCACCTCGAAGCTGCGCCGCTCGCGCGGCTCGAAGGCCGACACCTCGCCGCGCTTGCGCTTGCGACGACGCTGTTTGACCATCCCCTGCTGGCGCATGTGACGCGCGATCGTCGCGGGGCTCGGCACCTCGCCTAGCGTCGCGTCCGCCTTCGCCAGCGCCGCGAGGTTCTGGTGGTGAAGCGCGTACGTCCAGCTCGGGTGGGCGCGGTACTGCACGGCGAGCGCCTCCCGCAACGCGGCCCCGAGCGATGGGCGCGTGCCCGCGTGTGACGGCACCTTGCGCGCGAGCGCGTCGATGGGGTCCGTCTTCGCGTTCCTCGCCGCGTAGTACCAACGCTCGATCGTCGACGCGCCGTAGCGCAGCGACTCGCGGGTCGTCGGGTGCTCCCAGCGCCGCGAAGCGAGCGCTTCGACGTGCTCGCGCAGCTCCCCACGTCCGGTGGGCAGGACAGCAATGGCCCCACGATCGTGAAGCGAAACCTCGCCCACTTCATCCGGGCTGACTCGTGGCTCTTGTCGTTCATCTCGGTCGTCCTCCTGCGCAGGTCCTCCTGCGCGTGTGCGACAACCCTAGAAATCAAGACGGTCCCGTCTACGACCGTCCTCTGCGTGCGGTCACCCAACCATCGCCGAACGTGCCCGTTCGGGGGGAACCGTCGCCGTCGTCAGTGGCGCCAGCAGCCGGTGCGTCGTCACCGCGCGCTCCGCCTCGGTGCCGTGCGCGGACCGCATCAGAGCCACAACCACGTTCGGGGCCACGGGGCCCGCCGACACGACCAGCGCCGCGACCAGCAGCGTCACGCTCGCGTCTTGCCTGAGCCGCCCCCAGTAGCCCTCCCAGCGCCTCGTCGTCTGCCGCGATGCCGCCGACGTCGACGCGACCGCTGGGGCTGCCCTCGACGCCACTCCGCGCAGGGCCGCCCACGCCACCATGACCCGCATCGCGTACACGAATCGGCCCAGGAACCGCACCGACGGCGGTGTCGCGCGCCTCCGGCAGCCACGCACCGAGCAGCACAGCGACAGCCGCGAATCGTACCGCCCGGCGATGGCCGCCCCTTCGCCGACCCCGCGGACCTTGCGCGGGTAGTTCGCCACGTCCAGCCGCCCCCCGCACCCCGGCCGACTGCACCGGCCGCTCCGCACCGCCCAGGCCGCCGCGACGTCGATCTCCAACAGTTTCGCGTGGAACTTGTCCTCGTCCGCGATCTCGCTCACCCTCTCCACCATCCGTCCTCCTCGACTCTCTCAGTCGGAGACGGACCCTCCCTGAACTCACCAATGGTGGCGAGTTTTCGGAGGGGCTTTGTCCATCGCCCCTCACGAAACGTGTCGCGAACGCCAAGCGGCCCCCTCAGTTCACAGGGGCGTGCTCACTACAGCGTCGCGGTCCCCCCGTGCCCCCCCCCCCCCCCCCCCCCCCGCCCCCCCCCCCCCCCCCCCCCCCCGGGCGGGCCCCCCCGCCCCGGGGCGCCCCTGGCCCGCCCCCGTTGGGCCCCCACGAGGTCGTCGAGCGAGTGCTCGATGCGGACACTGTCACCCCGAAGGAGCGTCCGGCTCGAGCGAGCAAGCTCGACCCGTACTTCAGCGGCGGCCTGAGAGAGATCCAATCACGGCGCACTCGCAGATCCACCCCGAGGCCTTGGGAAACGACAACGGCGGCGGGATACTGATCCACCGCCGCCGTAAGCGCGCCGTCGAAGAGGAGGTCAGGTCGCCGGCTTGGGCTCGCTGGCACGAGTCTTCGCGACGTGTTGCCGGTAGCTCGGGCCGTCGATGTCGATGCGGGCGCCGCGCTGCCGGGTTGGCAGCGCCTCCCCCTCGCTCACGACATCATCGTGCCGAGTCTGCACCGCCCGGCCCTCACCTACAGCGCCGCACATCTACGTCGACTGCGCCTCCCCTCGCTCGCGTCACCATCATGCCGAGTCCGTACCCGCTCCTCGCGTTCATGAGAGCCAACCTCTTGGCCAAGGCACGACAGCGATGACGGTGGGCCTCCCAGAAGGCACGAGAGAGATACGTCAGCTCTCACTGCGCCCAGGTCTTCGTCCAGCGCCGGAACTCGTCGACCACGGCCTTGTCGTTGAGGCGCTTGATCATCGCCAGCTCGCGCCGAGCGCTCGAATCGGTGTCCGACACCGCGAACACGAGCGTCACCCCCGCGAACAACCGATCCGAGCGTAGCGACTCGAGCACGCGCAAACACGTTTCGAACAGCGCACGCTTGAAGGTTGCGAAGCCGCGCGGGGCGGGCCGCGCGCGTAGTGGGCTGACGCCGGCGAGCGTCTTCGCATCCGCCTTCGACACGCCTTCGAAGGCGAGCGCCTGCGTGCGGACGTTCAGGCAGATCGCACGGAACGCGGCGTCCGCGCCCGTCGCCTCGTACTTCCACTCCGGCGTGGCGAACTTGTAGTACATGGCCTCGTCAGGATGCTGGCGCTGCATCGCGGCGAGGTGCTGGGTGGTGTTGATCGATGGGCACACCGTCATCGCGCCGTCGTCGCTGTAAAGGGCGAAGGCGCACAGCTGCTCTTCGGGGTGTGCCGACGCGATCTCCTTGAAGGCTTGCCTCGCGGCCCTGCGAACCTGGACCTCAAGAGCGGCGAAATCGAACGGCTTCGGGGGGATGACCATCGCGACATACTCAATCATTTGTTCGTGATCCTGGGTCACCGCGCGCGCGCCTTCGGCCGGGGAGCGTAGGAAGCGCTGGCAGGGTGGGGTAGGAAGGCCAAGGGCCGGCCACGTGTCCGGGCGGCGTCGCCGGGTTCGACTGTAGGTGAAATTCGGGGCGACGGCGTCCCGAAGGACGACGAGCCCATCGGCTCGCGACCTGTCACGCAAACGCGGGTTCGCCGAAGGCCTCCCTTGCGCCCGACGGGGCGTGGACCGCCTTGGGAGGCCTTCGACGCGACGTGCTTGGCAGACGCGCTCCACGACCGGCGGCGCCCGCGCAGAACGTCCGCGCTCTCAGCGCGCCGCTTGTCTCCACACTCCTACTATGGCAGGACTTGTTCATGACTGAGCCCGCAGCCAAGCTCTCCGTCAGCGTCCCCGGTGACCTCGCTCGCGCCGTACGCCGTCGCGTTGGGCCACGCGGGCTCTCCGGCTTCGTTGCTCGCGCCATCGCACACGAGCTCGAGCGCGAGCAGCTCTCCTCCTTCTTGGACGACCTCGAGCGCGAACATGGCCCCATCTCTCCCTCCGCCCTCGCTCAGGCTCGCAAGGCATGGCCCAAGCGCTAATCCTCGACTCCGAGGCCCTCAACGCCCTCGCAAACCCCTCCGCTCGGGCCTCTCTCTTTGAGCGCGCTCGCGCCATCCTCTTCGTCGCTCGCGACTCCGGCGCACTCGTCCGCGTTCCCGCTCCTGTCCTTGCTGAGCTCTACCGTGGTCCTCGCTTCGACGCTCCTCTCGACCACCTCCTCAACTCTCGCGGCATCCTCGTCTCCGACCTCTCAAGGTCCATCGCTCGCTCCGCCGGACACCTCCTCGCCAAATCCAAGCTCTCTTCCGCACACGCCGTCGATGCCTTCGTCGTCGCTACCGCCCTTTCCTTTCACTCCGCCGTCATCGCCACCGGCGACCCCACCGATATCCGACGCCTCGCAGCTCCCTTCAAACAGATTCACGTCTTTCCCCTGTGACCTGACCAACCAGCCCCTTCCACTGCGGTAACCGAATTTCATCCAGGCGCGTCATACAGCGTCGACTCTGTTGTCGAATTTGCTGACGTTCGTGGCGCCTCGAGGTTTTTTTTCGCCTAAAGGGTTCACATTCCCGCGCGCGCGCGCCTCTACCCGAGTCCATGCGAGATCGGCTCCACAGAGCCGACGAGGGAGAAGTCATGCGCCTCAGGCCGATCGTGCTTTGTTCCTTACTGATGGTCACGGGCGCCGCGGCGACCCATTGCGGAAGCTCCGAGCCCCCGCCCGGGACGACACAGCCCAGCTCCACTGACGCTTCTGGGGCCTACAAGGGCGCCATGGTCGGCGACGGCTTCGCGGCCGACCTCAAGCTCACGATCGGCGGTGCGGCGAACACGCGGTCGGTGCGCACGCTCGCCAACGGCGATCCCGTCACGGTGACGGGCACCCTCACGTCGAGCGCGCTCGGTCTGCCGATCACGCTCGAGGGCACCTTCGACCCCAAAAGCCAGACCGTGACGTTCCGTGGCTCGTCGCCGAAAGGAGAAATCTCCTTCTCGGGCAAGCTCGAGAGCGGCGTCATCACGGGTCCGCCGGCGACCACGCCCTTCGGCCCGGTGCCGTTCGTGCTGCTCCGGGAGCTCCTGGAGGTGCGCGTGTATTGCGGAGAGACCGCGGCTCCCGCGCGCGGCCTCGTCAGCGCGTTCACGTTCGGCGATCGCGCCGGGGCGGCCTACGCGCTCGCAGGCGGGCCCCGTGAAGTGCTCATCACCGGCACCTCTCGCGGGGGGGAGATCTCGGTCGAAGGGAACGGCGCGCGAGTGGCCGGCACGGCCCGCTCCGGCACCCTCACCGGCACGCTGACCGCTCCAAACGGCTCGGTCGGGGCGTTCACCGCGACGGAAGGCCGCTGCGCCACGCTCGTCGGCGCGCTGCTCGACGGCGGCGCTGAAGGGGGCGCCGAGGGCGGAGCCGAAGGCGGCGTGGACGCCGGGCCTCCCAGCGCGCCCGAGAAGGTGCTCACGGCCGCGGCGCCCGGCCCCGGGCTCATCGCGTTGGCGAACGGAACACTGTATTACGCCATCAACCACACGTACTTCAGCCAGAAGCTCGAGGTGGGTTCGGTGAAGACCGACGGGACCGGCGCGGCCGCCGTGATGCCCGTCAACGATCCCCTGACCGAGCCGCGGCAGTCCGCTCAAGGGCTGACGGCAGCCAACGGCAGGGTGTACGTGCTTGGCCCGTCCGACCCCCCCGGCGGCTCACCCCTCCTCTACTCGATGCCGGCGGGCGGGGGTGCCTTTACGACCCTCCCGCTCCAGGGCAGTCCGTCTTTCCGCGACTTCACCCAGTCTCTGGCGTCCGACGCGAGGGGCCTGTACCGCGGCGAGTGCTCGAGCTCCACGAACTCCGTCCGCGGGTACGACTTCACCGGAGCGTCGCAAGGCGCGCTGACGGGCCTCGTCAGCTCGTGCCTCGTCGTGTCGGACGGCACGACCGTATTCGCGAGCACGGGCACGGGCTTGATCCGCCTCGCGAACACCATCTCGAGCGACACGAGCTCGCCATCCTCCCTCCAGATCGCCGCGGCCGACACGTACCAAGTCAACGGCAGGAACTCGCTCATCTACGGATTGGCGGTGGACGCGACGCACGTGTACTGGAGCTCGATGAACAACGGAGAGAAGCTCGGGGCGATCTTCCGTAAGGCCAAGGATGGCGCGGGCGCGCCCGAGAAGCTCACGGCGGACGTCGGCGGTTTCATTCGAGGGTCGCTGGCGGTCGACGACACCTTCGTTTGGTTCACGCTCCTCCAAACGCAGGGGCAGACGGGCGCCACGGGCACGCTCATGCGCATCGCCAAGACGGCACGCGGCGGCGCCGCACAAAGCGTCGCCCCCGCGACGACGATCTCGGTCGTGAGCGACGGGACGTACACCTACTTCGCGTCGGGCAACGACCTCATGAAGGTCCGCAAGTAGGCAAGTAGGCAAGTAGGCAAGAGGCCGGGCGAGGAGCACCGCGGCCGCCCTCCGCCGGGGCGGCCCCCGCTTCCGCACCAATCCGATCTGGGTGCAGAACAACGGGCGCCGTGTCACGATCGGGGCGTCTCGTACGACGACCCGAAATGACCAAGGTCCGCCTCGCCACGCTCGCCGCGTTCGTCGCGCTCGCCGTTGCCCCCGAGCGCGACGCGAGCGCCGACGCCCCCGCAGTGCGCCTCGTCGTCCACAAAGCCGCGCGGACCCTCGTGGTCGTCAAGGCGGGCGCGCCTCCGCGCAGCGTCCACGTGTCTCTTGGCCCGAAGCCCACGGGCCCGAAGCGCGCACGAGGCGACGGCAGGACCCCCGAGGGTCGGTACGTCGTCACCCACAAGAACCCGAAGAGCCGCTTTCACTTGTCGCTCGGCCTCTCGTACCCCAACGCCGACGACGCGCGCGTGGGCTTGGCCTCGGGGCGCATCTCGAGGGCCGAGCACGACGCCATCCTCGCGGCGCTCGCGCGAAACCAGATCCCCCCTCAGGACACGGCGCTCGGCGGCGACATCTTCGTGCACGGCGGCGGCACCCAAGGCGACTGGACACTCGGGTGCGTCGCCATCGACGACGCTACGATGGACGATCTCTTCGCGAGCGTGCCCGCGGGCACCCCCGTCACGATCGAGCCGTGACGCGACGAGGGCGACGAAACGAACGACGCCAAGTAACCTGGCGACCACCATGTCGACCGGCACGCTCGTCCTCGCCCCCACGCCCGATCCCAGGGTGTTCCTCGCGCCGGATGGCACGCGCCTCCGCCCGCCCGAGGGTTGGGTGTGCCTCCCTCCGGGGGACGCGGGCCTCACGCGCCGGGTGAAGCTCGCGGGCCCGTCGTGGGCCGTCCTCGAGAAGCGGGGTCGCAAGTCGTTCTCGAAAGGCCTCTGGGCGCCGCTCGAGAACGTCGAGTCGGCGCGCGCCGCGCTCGAGGCGGAGCGCAGCACCGAGGGCTACGCCAAGAAGCGGCAGGCCGACGTCGCGCGGCGCGAGCGCACGCAGGCCCAATACGTGGTCACCTTCGAGCAAGAGGTCGCCGACTTCCTGCGCTTCTCGCCCAAGTGGCGCGAGCTTGGGCGCGCCTTGGCCCAGCGAGTGGCCGAGCACGCGACCCCAGTCGGGAGCGGCACCGTCGCGCGCACCAAACGCATCTCGGTGGCCGAGCGCGCGGAGGCCGCTGTGATCGCGTGGATGCGCCACCAGACCACCGTCTACGACTCGCTCGACATCCCGAGAGTGAAGGGCAAGCGCCGCGAGGTTCGGCGCGAGCTCGCGCAGCTGTCCCGAGGCGTGCTCGATCTTCACCGCCGCGACGATCCCCACGATCTGCGCGCGTGCTCGCTGTGCAAAGCCGTGGTGGGCCCCGTGCTTCCGAAGTGAGAGTCGGCACGAGTCGCTGCGCGCAGGACCTGACGGCCGCTATCCGCGAGGGGCGTTCGCCCGCCCGCCACGGCACATCCCGAGCTCGGCGCCGAGACGCAGACTCGCAGGTGTCGCAGCGTCAGGGCTGCCAGTCGCGGAACGCGACCGGGGCCCCGAGCGCCTTGCCGGGCGAGGGATGGCGCTCGAGCTGGTCGGCGAGCCACTCGTACCACTCCCCGAACATGGTCCCGAGCACCTCGCGACGCGCGAGCACATAAGGCTTCACGCGCCGAAAGCTGCCGCGCACGTAGCCGCCCACGAGGTGGTCGACCACGTGCAACGGGAGCAGCCGGTGAAAGACCAGCACGCCGAGGCTCTCGAGCGCGTGGGTCACCACGAACACCGCGGTCACGAGCTCGGGATCGGCGCGAATCACCGCTGGATCGACGCCGAGCGGCAGCTCGACGATGCGCGCGATGCTCCGCGTGAAGTCGGGTGTCTGGAGAGTGCGTACGAGCTCGACCGCGGCCGTGAGTGAGCGGGTCCGGCTCCACTGCCGGAGCGTGAGCGATCCGAACACGATGCCAGTGACCATGCTGGCCGAGGAGATCATCGCCGCGACTGTGGTGGGCTGCATGCCCCCGTTCTAGCAGGGGCGCGAGGGGACCGCGGGGGCCGCGCGTGACGGCCTCGAACCGCGGCGGGAGCGCGCGAGCGTGACGCTCAGCGGCCCACGACCACCTGGATCACCCCGAGGACGAGCACGACGAAGAGCACGGCGGCGCCGACGATCACGGGGATCTTTCGCTGCCGCGCCGAGTGGTCCGCGAGGGCCGCGTGCTGCATCGCGAACACGCCATGTTTGAGCCGGCGACGGGCGATCGCGCTGGCGTCCACGTGGTCCGACAGCAGGACCGTGGCGCCGCAGAACTGGCAGGCGACCTGCACGCTGCCGTCGTCCGGCACCGCGGTCCGAGCGCCGCACTTCCCGCACGGCGCGCCCGACGCGATGAGCGCCGTCAGCGCCTCGTTGCCGGCTATCTGCCGGGCCATGTCGAGCTCGAAGCGCTCTTGGTTGGGGATGTAGTCGTCAATCGACTGCACGCGGCCGCAGCCGCCGCAGGTGGTCGTCCGGACCTCGACGTCCAGCGACAGCGTGAGGGGCGCTTGGCAGTGCCGGCAGGGGGCGGCCCGCGTCGCCGCGCTTCCCCCTAGAAAACGTGGGCCCTCGTGCGCGCGCGCCGCCGCCGTGAGCGGGTCCGACCCCATGATCTGGCCCAGATGGGCAAGCAGCGCGTCGGCAGAGACCTGGGTCTTGCCCGCGTACTCGGCGGTCGAGAGCGGCACGCCGCAGGCGCGGCACGGGAACGTGGGGACCCGCAGGTCGTCGGGGAGCGGCGTGCTGCCCCCGCACCGCTGGCAGGTCACGCCCCTATCGCCCGTTCGTTGCCCTTGGTCCATGGCGCCCTGCCGCGGGCGTGGGGTCTCCCCGGGCCGCTGCGCTTGCATTATGCACGGTTCGAGCGAGACGCGTAGTGGCTTCCGCTCGACGTGCCGCGCGCCGGCCGCGTGGCCCGGACGTGACGGCGCGGACCGGCTACGATGAGGCCATGCGCCTCCACGTCGCCCCTGCCCTCCTCCCACTCGTCGCCGCGTGGGTCGCCTCGGTCGCGGGGCTCCGGCACGCGCGCGCGGCGGACGTCACCAAGCCCGTGGCCGACGGGGTCACGCTGGTGACCCGAACCACCTCGGCCCCGCTCGTCGCGCGCGTGCTCAAGGTCACGCTCGGCGCGCCCGGCGTGCACCTCGGCGCGACCACCTCGGCCCAGCGGCGGCGCACAACGTCGAGTTACGCGAAGCTGGTCGGGGCCGCGGCCGCGACGAACGGCGATTTCTTCTCGTATGCCACGTATGGCACCACGGGCCTCGCCGCCGGGGCGGGGGTGAAATGGGCGGACACGAAGGACGACTCGACGTCCGCGAACCTCGCGTTCGACGACGCCGGGAGGGTCGACTACTTCGACGCCTCACGCGTCGTCACGTTCGACCCCACGTGGATGAAGGGCGTCGTCTCGGGACACCCGCAGGTGGTCAACGCCGGCGTGGCGCTCGCGACGAACCCCGCCGCCGCCGCGTGCACGGCGCGGAACCCTCGCTCGGCCGTCGGGCTGTCACAGGATAAGAAGACGCTGCTGCTCGCCGTCGTAGACGGCCGCTCGTCGTCGAGCGTCGGCATGACCTGCACGGAGGTGGCCGCGCTGATGAGGTCCTTCGGCGCCTACGACGCGTTCAACCTGGACGGCGGAGGCTCGTCGACGCTGTATCTCCGTGGCTCGGGCGTCGTGAACCGCCCCTCCGACGGGAGCGAACGCGTCGTCGCGAACCACCTCGCGGTGTACGCCCCACGCCTCGGTTCGGTGGGCTCGGTGCGGGGGGTGGTGTTCGCCGATCCCGACCCGAAGAAGCCGCTCGAGAAGGCGCAGGTGTCGCTGGCAGGCGGCACCGACTCCGACACCACCGACGCCAGCGGTCGCTACGATCTCGAGACCGTACCTGGCAGCTTCACGGTGACGGCGAAGAAGCCGGGCTTCACACCGAAGAGCGTGCGCGTGACGGTCGCGGTGGGGGCGGACGTGACGCTCGATCTCGGCCTCAAGCCCGATCCCCTCGCCGACTTCGACGGCGACGGCGTGGTCGACGGCAAGGACAACTGCGACGAGGTAAAGAACCCTGACCAGGCCAATCGCGACGGCGACGACCTCGGCGACGCCTGCGACAAGGACGACGACGGCGACGACGTGGCCGACGAGGACGACAACTGCCCGGGGGTCGCAAACAAAGACCAGACGGACACCGACGAGGACGGCATTGGCGACGCCTGCGACAAGGCCGCGCCGCCGCCCACCGTCGACGGCGGGCCGGTCGATCCGGCGGGCCCCGTCGCGGCTGAAGGCGTCGGCGCCGAGGCTGGTTGCCACGTCGGCTCGGGGCGGAGCGGCGTGGGCGGCGCGGGCGTGCTCTTGGCGGCCGCGCTCGCGTGGCGCCGGCGTCGAGCCCGCCCCTGAGCCTCGGTGGCCGCGCGCAGTGGCGACGGCCACGACGAGCCGCGGCTCTAGCTTAGTTAGTTAGTTAAGTTAGTTAGTTAGCTTCGCTCGGCGAGCGGTGCGCGCGACCAGAGGCCCGTGCACTCGGGGACGCGCGACCAGCCCGCGCGCGTGACGCGCTCCGCAAACGCCTCGCCGAAGAAGCCGCCGCACACGGCCGCGGCGGTAGCGACGTCCGGGAACACGTAGTCGGTGCGGATGGCGCGGCGGGTGAACCCTTGCTCCTCGAGCCAGCCGAAATAGTCGGCCAACGCGGCGTTCGGCGGCGCAGGCTCCTCGCTGCCGGTGCCGAGCGTCTCGATGATGACCATCGTGCCGCCGGGCCGCAGGCAGCGGCTCATCTCGCAGAGGCACGCGCCGATCGCCTCGCGCCAGTCGTCGGCGCGCCACGTCCGCTGGTGACCGAGCACCCACCCGGCGAGCACGAGATCGGCGGAGGCAGACTCCACGGGCAGGGCGTCGGCGCGGCCCTCATGGAGCTCCCACCCGCCGTGCCCCGAGGCCTCGAGGTGCCGGCGCGCCACGGCCAGCATCGCCGGCGCCGGCTCGACCCCGACGACACGCCTCGCGCGGCCGACGAGGAGGCGCGCGAGGCGACCCGTGCCCGTGCCTACGTCGAGCACGTCGAGGCCCGCGACGGGCACCACGGCCTCGAGGGCGGGCAGCAGGTTGCCGTCGGCGTCCTCGGCACCGACGAGGCGATCGTAGTCCTCCGCGCGCTCGCGGTAGATGCGCTGGTAATCCATGGTGCTCTCTCGCCGGCGGCTCCTCACGAGCCGCGCTCCGTGGCGCCTCTCCCAGGCCGCTAGATCGACGCGGCGAACTCGCGCCCGAACTCGAGTGGCGTCGGTCGATGCGCGGGATCGCGCAGGGTCGCCGCCCGCAGCAGCCTCGCGACCCGCGCTGGGAACGGGTGGAGCCGCGAGGCGTCCTCCAGCGGATCGCGCCGCATGTGCGCGATGATGCGATCGCGCTGGCTCTCGATCTCGTCGAAGAACGCCCGCCCAGTGGTGACGGTGTAGAGGGTGCCCGCGAGGGCGTACACGTCCGAGCGGGGGTCGAGCTCCACAGGATCGAGGACCTGCTCGGGCGCGATGTAGCCTGCCGTCCCTGCGACGAAGCGTCCGCCCGCGTCGGCGGGAACGCGGGTCGCGCGCACCATGCCGAAGTCGATGACCACGGTAGCCAGCGGGTGAACGAGCGACGAGTCGCGGTGTTTCGCGGGGTCGAAGCGCACTCCGCCAGCGAGAGGCAGGCGCAGCCAGAGGTTGGCCGGCTTGACGTCGCGGTGGACGAGGCCGGCCGTGTGGAGGGCCGAGAGCCCCGCGCACGAGTCGAGCACCACCTGGCGCAGTTCGGGGAGGGTCATGAGCCCGGCCGACGCGTACTCCTTGAGATCGGCGCCGATGAGGTACTCGAGCACGAGGAACGGCACGCCGTTCGACACGCCGCGATCGATGATGTTGGCGACGTTCGGGTGGTAGAGCCCGGCGAGCACCCGGGCCTCCTCCACGAAGGACGTGAGGATGCCCTCGCGCTCGACGTCGGTGGCGTTGGCCAGCGCGTCCGCCTTGGGGATCTTGAGGACGAAGAGCCGATCGGCGCCTGGCTTGCGGACGAGCCACACCGTGCCGATCCCACCCTCGCCGAGGGGCTTGATGAGCTCGTAGCCCTCGATCGACTTTCGCTCGGGCTTCTTCGGCGACGCGGGCGCGGGCGTCCGCGAGATCGCGCCGCGCACGGCGGCCTCGAGCAGCGCCGAGGCGACCGGTCCGAGCGACGCGAACCACACGTCGAGCATCGACAGCTCCCGGGCCCGCACGGCGCGCGCGACCAGCGCGGCCACGCGGGGCGCGTTCTCGGTGGCGCTCCGCGTGAGCGAGTCCTGCGCGCTGCCCGCCGTGGCGGGGTGGAGCGCCTTCACCGGATCGGCGAGCGCGCCGTGCAGTCGATCACCCGCGAGCACGAGCTCGAGCGCCATGGCGTCGAGATCGGCGCGCGGTCCGCTCGCCTGGCCGAAAGCCGCGAGGCTCTCCGCGAGCGCCGCGAGCGCGTGGGCGAGCTCGGTGTCCTCGGCGTGGAGCTTCGCGAGGGCTTGGGCGGACGCCGCGCCCCACGCCCCATCGGGGGAGCCCGACGCCACCGCCGTGCGCAGCGCCTCGGCCTGCCCACAGCAGGTGTCGAGCGCGGCGGGCGACATCATGGGGAGCGCGATGCCGAGCTGCAGAAGCATCGCGGGGCGATCGATGATGAGGCCCCACCAGGCCGCGAACGGCCCGAGCCAGCGCACGTCGTCGACTTCGCCCAGCGCCGTGCCGCGCGTGATGTCGACGAGCCGCCAGAACAGCGCGCTGAGCGCGCTCTTCAGGGGCCCGGAGAGCTCGCGCGAGCCGTCGGCGAGCCCCTCGATCTTGCGGAGCCAGAGACACGTGTCGTGGGCCGTGGGGCCGCGCCCCGGGCCAAGCTCCGCGTCTTCCCCGCAGGCGTCGAGAGCGTACCCGCCGAGCCGCACCGCCAGCACCTCGAGCGGCAGCGCGGTCTGCTCCGGATCGGCCCCGCCCTCGCCCTGGCGACGTTCTTTGACGAGGTCCAGGATCTCGGCCGGCGCCTGCGCGATGGCCTTCCAGGTCTCGTCGAGGTTGGGCTCGTCGAGGGCCTCGCCTGAGGGGTGGGTCGCGAGCATCGGCGCCCACAGGCGGAGCGCGAACGTCCGGGCCGCGCCCTCGACCGCGTTGACCGCGGCGGCGCGCTGGCGCAGCTTTGCGCGCCCCAGCGCGAGCTTCTTCGCTTCGTGGAACGTGGACGTGAGGGAGCTCGCGAACCGCGCCGCGCGACCGTCTGCCTCCTCGTCGTCGTACTGCGCTGCGAGCCGCGCGAGGTTCTCGATGCCGAGCTCGATGTCGAGGGGATCGCGCTCGGCGGCGTCGAGGACGTCCGTGACGGCGGTCACCTCGATCCACCGGCGCACCTCGTCGAGCGAGGTTGGACGCGCGGCGCGGGCCATCGCGCGGAGCGCGCGGAGCGGCGCGACGATCTCGGGGTCGCGCGTCTCGCGGCGAAACAGCGCGCCGAGACCACGGGCGAGGGCGCGGGCGGTGATGGCGCCGCCGTCTCCCTTCAAGATTCGCTTCGCGAGCCGGTTCCAGATGTCTCGGCGCTCGAAGAAGAGGTAGGGCGTCGCCGCGGCGATCGCCGCGAGCACCCACGGCTCTTCGTCGCGCGAGTTGATGATCGCGATCAGCTGGCCGGCGAGGAACCCGAAGCGCTCGGCCGGCAGCGAGGCGAACGCCGTCATCGCGCGCTGCCGCAGGATGAGCGAGGAGCCCTGCACCCAGTCGAGCAGCGTGCCCTGCAGCTGCTCGACCGGCCCCGTGAGGCGCCCGAGCGCGCGCGCTGCGTGCACCCACACGAGCGGCTCGGGGTGCAACAGCAGGGGCTGAAGGAGCTGGAGCGTGCGCCCCACGAGCTGGGGCGAAGTCGTCGCCGGCATGCCGGTCACGCCCACCTCGAGGCACCGCGCCGCGAGCACGCGCCCACGGAGCGAGCCGCGCGCGGGCTGGTGGATCATCACCTCGAACGTGGAGGTGGTCCCCCAGAGCCAGGGGCCGAGCTCGGGCACGGAGAGCGCGCTGGCCCCCGCTTCCCACAGGAGGAGCTGGAGGCGCGCGAGCGCCTGCGCGTTCTCGGGGAGCACGAGGGCCTCGCCGGTGCCGAGCAGGGGCGTGCACGCCAGCGCGTCTTGGAGCGGCCCCTCGACCACGCGGGCGCGCACGGCGTCCACGAGGGCAGCCTCGGGGAGCGTCCCGGACGCGAAGGCCCGGCGGAGCAGCGGCGCGAGCGTGAGGTCGCGGCGGCCGGAGCACGCCGTGCACCACGCGAGCAGGGCGGGCCCCACGCGCGTATCGAAAAGCTCGGCCAGAGCGCTCGCGTCGGCCTCGGCCGCGTCGGAGAGCGCGACCCCGAGCTCGTCGACGAGCATCCGGACGTTCTCGGGCATCGACGAGGCCCCGGAGAGCGCACCGAGGCCGTCCTCGCGCCAGCGGCGCCGCACCGTCTCCCACACCTCCGGGCGGCCGTCGAGGGCGGTCGTGAGCGCGGAGAGAGCGGTGGAGGCCGGATCGATCGACATCGGTTGCCGGATCGTACGGCAACGCTCCGGCGGTGACCAAGAACCTGGAACTGAGCGCCGAGGGGGCGAACGGACGTCTAAGGCGGCCCCGAGCCGAAGGCGAGGTGTCGCGATCAACGCGAACGCAGACTCTGCGCGGCGCGCACGGCGTGCGCTCCCTTGGCGCCGCTTCGCCCAGCCAGCCCGCTGGGCACGCGATGTGCTGCGATCGGCCCGTGCCCTCCCCGCCGTCCCCCGCGGGCCCCGTCCTCGAAGCGCGCGGGCTCACAAAAACCTACACGATGGGCGCCGTCCAGGTGCACGCGCTCGGTGGCGTGGATCTCACGCTGGTCCCGGGCGAAATCGTGGTCCTCCTGGGCGCCTCCGGCAGCGGCAAGTCCACCCTGCTGAACCTCCTCGGGGGCCTCGACGCGCCCACCCGCGGCGAGATCCGCTACCGCGACAGGGTCCTCGGAGGCGCCGACGAGCGCGAGCTCACGCGCTATCGACGCGAGCACGTCGGGTTCGTCTTCCAGTTCTACAACCTCATCCCGAGCCTCACCGCGCGCGAGAACGTACAGCTGGTCTGCGACCTGTCGGACGACCCGATGACCCCCGAGGCCGCGCTCGCCCTCGTGGGCCTCGGCGGGCGGATGGATCATTTCCCCGCGCAGCTCTCCGGCGGCGAGCAGCAGCGCGTGGCGATCGCGCGGGCCGTGGCGAAGCGCCCCGACGTGCTCCTCTGCGACGAGCCCACCGGCGCGCTCGACTGTACGACCGGGCGGCTCGTGCTCTCGGTCATCGAGCGCGTGAACCGAGAGCTCGGCACCACGGTCGCCGTCATCACCCACAACGCCCCCATCGCGGCCATGGCCGATCGGGTGATCGTGCTCTCCGACGGCCTCGTGAAGAGCGAAACCACGAACCCCACGAGAGCCGCCGCGGAGCATATTTCGTGGTGATCAGGGCCCTGTCGCGGAAGCTCCTGCGCGATCTCGTGCAGCTCCGCGCCCAGCTCTTCACCATCGCGCTCGTGGTGGCGTGTGGGGTCACGTCCTACGTGGCGACCGTGGGCACCTTCCGGGCGATCGAGGGCGCGAAGGATCGCTTCTACGAGGCCCACCGGTTCGCCGACGCGTGGGCGCCGCTCGAGCGCGCGCCGCGCTCCGCCAAGGCGCGCATCGAGGAGATCCGCGGCGTTCAGACGGTGGAGACGAGGATCGTCACGAGGGTCGCGATCTCGATGCCCGCGCTCCGCGAGCCGGCCTCGGCCGTGCTCTCGTCGCTCCCGCCGAGCGGCGTACCGGCGCTGAACGCGGTCTACCTTCGCCGCGGGCGCCTCCCCGATCCGACGCGCACCGACGAGGTGGTGGTGAGCGAGCCGTTCGCGAAGGCCCACGGGCTCGAACCAGGAAGAAGCACGGTAAGCGCCGTGATCGAGGGCGAGCTGCGCGTGCTGCGGGTGGTGGGCGTGGGGCTCTCGCCCGAGCATGTGTTCACGCTCTCCGAGATGATGTCCGCGCCCGACGACAGACGGAGCGGCGTCCTGTGGATGAGCGAGCCCGCCCTCGCCTCCGCGTGCCGCATGGAGGGCGCGTTCAATGACGTCGCGGTCCGCCTCCAGCCCGGCGCCTCGGTCGACGGGGTCGTGACCGAGCTTGACCGCGCGCTCGTCCCCTTCGGCGGCCGCGGCGCCTACGCACGCAAGAGCCAGCCCTCACACCGGACGGTCACCGGCGAGCTCGCCCAGCTCGAGGGCTTCTCTTCGGCGGTCCCCGTCATCTTCCTCGGGGTGGCGGCGTTCTTGCTCAACGTGGTGCTCGCGCGCGTCGTCGAGCTCCAGCGAAACCAGATCGCCGTGCTGCGCGCGCTCGGGTACCACGGCAGCGAGATCGGCCTGCACTTTCTCCAGCTCGTGGTGGTCGTCGTGCTCGTGGGCGCCGCGCTCGGGGTGCCCGTCGGCGCGTGGGTCGGGCGCGCGTGGACGCAGATCTACCAGCCCTATTTCCGCTTCCCGGCCCTCGAGTTCGCGCTCGACGCGCGCACCGTGGCGATCGCCGTGCTCTCCACCCTCGCCGCCGCGCTCGTCGGCGCGCTGCGCACGGTGCGCGCCGTCGCGAGCCTCTCGCCGGTCGAGGCGATGAACCCTCCGCCGCCCCCGCTGTTCGGCACGTCGCTCGCCGACCGCCTCGGTGTGCTCCAGCTGCTCTCGTCCTCGGCGCGCATGGTGGCGCGCGAGACCCTCCGGCGGCCGTGGCGGCTCTCGCTGTCCGCGTTCGGCATCGCGCTCTCGATGGCCATCGTCGTGGTGGGGAGGTTCCAGTCCGACGCGGTCGACGAGCTCCTCAAGATGCAGTTTGGCATGATGACGCGCGAGGACCTCTCGGTCGCGCTCCGGCGCCCCGTGCGCGTCGACGAGCTCCAGTCTTTTCGCAGCCTACCGGGCGTGCGGCACGCGGAGGGGGAGCGCGCGGTGCCCGTGCGCTTCCGTAGCGGGCGCAAGTTCCGCGACGGCGGCCTCACGGGCCAGCTCCCCGGCGCCGACCTGCGCCGCGTCGTGGAGTGGCCCGGGCGGTACGTCCCGCTCGAGGCCTCGGGCCTCGTCGTGAGCCGCAAGCTCGCCGAGGTCCTCGGCCTCCACGTGGGTGATCTCCTGGAGGTCGAGGTGCTCCTCGGCCGCCACGCCCGCGGATCGCTGCGTGTCGTCCGCCTCATCGACGACCTCGCGGGCCTCGCGGCCTACGCCCCCCTGGAGACCGTGGCCGACCTGCTCGGCGAGGAGCCCACGATCTCGTCGGTGTACCTCCAGACCGACCCACGCGAGGAGGCGGCGCTCGACGCGAGGCTGCGCGCCATGAGCAACGTGGCCGGCGTGGGAAAGCGCGGCGAGACGCTCGCGGCCATCGAGCGCCAAATGGCTGAATCCATGAGTGTTTTTACCACCATCATCACCCTGTTCGCGGCCATCATCGCGGTGGGGATCGTCTACAACAACGCGCGCGTGGCGCTCTCGTCGCGCGCGCGCGAGCTCGCGAGCTTGCGCGTACTGGGCTTCACGCGGGCCGAGGTGTCGTCCATCCTGCTCGGCGAGCTCGCGCTTCAGGTCGTCCTCGCCCTGCCGCTCGGGGCGCTCCTCGGGCGCGCGCTCGCCGTCGCGATGCTGAGCACGGTCGACCCGGAGCAGTACCGGTTCCACCTCGTCATTTCGACGCGCACGTACCTGTTGGCGGCGCTCGTGGTGGTCGCCGCGTCCGCCGCGAGCGCTCTCGCGGTGCGACGGCGCATCGACGCGCTCGACCTCATTGGTGTCCTCAAGACCCGGGAATGATCCATGTCGCCGAACCCGTCAGCCACCGCCAAGAGCCGCGCTCTCTCTCTCCTCGCGCGCCGAGTCGCACTCGGCCTCGGGGGCGCGGGCGCCGTCGCCCTCGTCGTGTGGGCCATGCGCCCCAAGCCGCTCCCGGTGGAGCTCGCGCCCGTCACGCGAGGCGCGATGACCGTCACCGTCGACGAGGACGGCACCACCCGCATCAAAGACCGCTACGTGGTGTCCGCGCCGCTCCTCGCGAACGTCGCGCGCATCGAGCTCGCGCCGGGCGACGCCGTGAAGAAGGGCCTCGTGCTCGCCCGGCTGCTCCCGATCGAGGCGCCACTGCTCGACACGCGCTCGCGCTCGGGCGCGGAGTCGCGCGTGCGCGCCGCGTCGGCGGCCGAGCGGCAAGCCCACACGGGCATCGAGCGGGCGAAGGTCGCGCTCGAGCTCGCGAAGAAGGACCACGACCGGGTCCTCGCGCTCGCGCAGAAGAACGCGATCCCCGCCGCCGACGTCGAGCGATCGGAGTACGCCCTGCGCAGCCGCCGCGAGGAGGTCGCGAGCGCCGAGCTCGGCGCGGCCGTGGCCGACCACGAGCTCGAGGTCGCGAGCTCCGCGCTTCGGCGCACCACCGCGACCCGTGGCGGGAAGGCCGGCGGGGCCGGCGCGGGTGAGCAGTTCGAGGTCACCTCGCCCTCCGACGGGCTCGTGCTCCGGGTGCTCCACAAGGAGGGCGTGGCCCAGCCGGGGGCCCCGCTGCTCGAGGTGGGAGACCCGGCCGCGCTCGAGGTCGTCGTCGACATCCTCACCGCCGACGCCGTGCACGTGCGGCCCGGCGCCAAGGTGCGGCTCGAGCGGTGGGGCGGGGAGCACGCGCTCGCCGGCCACGTGAAGAGCGTGGAGCCGTCGGCCTTCGTGAAGCTCTCGGCCATGGGCGTGGAAGAGTCGCGCGTCAACGCCGTGATCGATCTCGACGACCCGCGCGAGCGCTGGCGAGCGCTCGGCGACGGCTACCGGCTCGAGGCGCGCATCGTCGTGTGGGACACGGCCGACTGCCTCAGGGCCCCCGAGGGCGCGCTCTTTCGGCGCGACGAGGGGTGGGCGACGTTCGTCGTGAAGGCCGGCGTGGCGGAGCTCCGGCGGGTGAAGCTCGGGCGCCGCAACGGCGACGTGGCCGAGGTCCTCGAAGGCCTCACCGCCGGCGAGTCGGTCGTGCTGCACCCGAGCGAGAAGCTGGTGGAGGGCAGCCGCGTCGTCGCGTACTAAATCGCCCATTCGCGTTCGCGTGCACACTGCACGCGTATGAAACGCCGCGGTTGTGCTTGCCGCGCGCGCGCGTGGGCCCCATCCTCGACGCCGCATGTGGTCGTCCGTCTACGCGAGCGCTTGGCACCACCCGGGGGTCGCGTGGCTCGCGCTCGTGCTCGGAGCGCTCGCGCTCGCGTCCCGCCTCCGCTTTCTCGGCGCTTACCTGCTCGTCTTCGGCGTCGAGCTCGCGGCCGACGCGCTCGCGGGCGCGCCGTTCGTGCACCTGCCCTCGGCCCTCGGCAGCGTGCTCGGCGTGGCGTTCGTCATCGCCGGCGATCTCCGACTCTTCGTCGTCGTCGAGCGCTGCGTGAGCCGTCGCGGCCTCGACGCGCGGGCGGTGGGTCTCGCGGTCGCGAGCGCCCTCGTGGTGCCGATCGCCTCGGCGGTCGCGCGCCTCGCCGTCCCCGCGGTCGCCGCGAGCGAACGCGTGCAATACCTCGTGTACGAGGCGATGTTCGTCGCGCTCGCCCTGGTGTGGCGGCTCGGGGTGCTTCCGGCGAGGCTCCGCGAGGCGACGCCCGAGGCGCGGCGCTGGGCGCTCTCGGCGACCACGTTCGTGCTCGCGCAGTACACGCTCTGGGCCACCGCCGACGTGCTCATCCTCGCGGGCCGCGACGTCGGCTTCGCCCTCCGCCTCGCGCCCAACGCCCTCTACTACGCGCTCTTTCTGCCGTTCGTCTACGCGACCGCGCCCGCCAGCGAGCGCGCGCTCGGCCCGGCCTGAGCGCGGGCGACGTGCAGAGCTGCCGCGAGCTCGCGCCGTCACGCGGGTGCTGGCGCGACGACCGGCCGCCTTGACCGCGTGGAGGCGCTGCGAAAGGATTCGCGCCATGGGAATTCCGAGGCTGGAGGCCGGCTCGCTCTTCGCAGGCGAGCTCACCGTGGTGCGCCCGCTGGTTTCTGGCCGGGTCGATGGCGGGGTGTCCAGCGGGGACGGCTCGACCTACCTCGTCGAGCACCGGAGCACGGGCAGCCAGCGGGCGCTGAAGCTGCTCGATCCCGAGCTCGTGGGCCAGGACGCGGCCGCGGGCGCCCGCGAGCGCTTCGAGCAAGCGGCCCACGCGGGCGCCCGCGTGGAGAGCGACCACGTCGTTCAGGTCGTGGACGCCGGGGTCGACGCCGCCACCGGCGCGCCCTGGCTCACGATGGAGCTGCTCCGCGGCGAAGACCTCGCCACCCGCATGACGCGGGGCCCGGAGAGCTTCACCGCGGCCCGCGAGATCGTCACGCAGCTCTGCCACGCCCTCGCGGCGGCGCACGAGACCGGGATCGTGCACCGGGACCTGCGCCCCGAGAACGTCTTCCTCGCAGCGCCGCGGCGCGAGGGCATCCCGTTCACCGTGAAGGTGCTGGGGTTCGGCCTCGCCACCTTCGCCGCAGGATCGGGCTCGCGGCCCAGCGCTCCTGGCGCGACCCTGTGGGTCGCTCCCGAGGAGGACGCGACCGCCGCGCTCACCCCCGCGGCCGACCTGTGGAGCCTCGGGCTCCTCGCGTACTTCGTGCTCACGGGCCGGCCGTTCTGGCGAGGGCGCCCCACCGACGCGCCGGCGGCGCTGCGGCGCGAGATCGGCCTCGAGCCGCTGCCGAGCGCCACCGAGCGGGCCGGCGAGTCGGGCGTGGGCTCGCTGCTCCCGAAGGGGTTCGACGCGTGGTTTCGCCGGTGCGTGTCGCGCGAGCCCGGCGCTCGGTTCGCCAGCGTTCGCGAGGCCCGCGCCGCCTTCGACGCCCTCGCCCCAAGCGCCGAGGATCGCCCCTCGAACCCGGACCGCGCGCCGCTCCCCGTGCCCGCGAGCCCCGCGTACCGCCGCCGGTCACGGGTTTCTCCGCGCCTCCCGTCCCCGCCGGCGCCGCCGCTCGCCGTTTCGGCACCCGGCGCCCGGGTGGCCGCCCCTCCGCCGCAGGCTACGGGCAGCTCGGCCGCCCCGTGGCTGGCGCTCGGCCTCCGCCGGGATGCTCATCGTCGCTGGGCGGTAGCCTCGCCGGCTTCGTCGCGTACCGAAAGCGCGCGCGCTAGCCCAAGCCGACGCCCGTGCTGGCCACTGGAGCGACGTCGACTCCCCGTGCCGGTCACCTCGCGAGACCCCGTGTGGGGTGAGCGCGACGCGCCGGTCACGCTGGTCGAGTTCTCG
>JADKKK010000023.1 GCA_016720545.1 Myxococcales bacterium | reverse complement strand
GCCCGCGCGACGGGGCCGCGCCTTCCGGTGACCATCCTCCTGCGCTTTCGCTGCGGGGGAGTACTCGAGTGCCGAATCCCCCCTCCCGGGAGGCTGCTCGCGTTCACCGATCGACACGGCGTTCCGCTCGAACCGGGCACCGCCGTCAGCGCGTACGCGCTCTCCGGCCTCCACGCGCGCTACGCCGCGCCGCCAGGCGGCCTCGCCCCGGTCCTCGACGTAGAGGCGAGGCTTCGCGGCGCTCGCCCTGAGCTCATCGGTCGCCTCGCGCCCACCGACGACGGGACGCAAGCGGTCCACCTCGAGGCCCTCCGTGATCGGATCGACCTGCTCTTTGCATCGATCAGACCGGGCGGCGGCGGACCGCGCCGCGAGGCCGAGGGGATGCGCCTCTCCCTCTCGGAGCGTGGAGGGCGCGCGGCCGATCGGCACGACCTCGAGCTTCGCCGCGACGACGCTCAGTTCGAGCCTGAAAAGCACGACGACCACCAGATCCTGCGCCTCGTGACGGCAGGGAACGCGTTTGGCGATTTCCGGGAGCTGCGCGTGGAGGCGACGCCCGTGTGGGATCCCGCGGCCGCGCCCGAGCCGCTCGAGCCGATCGGCGACGCGCGTTTTCGCTTTCCGTACGCGGGGCGTCGGCCCGGCCCGTGGCTCGTGACCGGGTGGCTGGGCTCCACCATGCCGATGAGGGCGCTCCTGGTCACCGTGCCCGGCGATCCGGCGGCCCACGTGAGCCACCGTAGCCTCGCCTGGGCTGTCTGCCTGCATGACCACGAAGCGCGCGCACGCGAGATGAAGCGCATCTTCGATCGCCTGGCCAGAGCATGGAGCGATCCCGAGTGGGCCGAGGTCGACGCCTACCTCGAGAAACTGGGCGTGTACCCCGCGCACACGTTCGACGTGGTGCGCGCCCTCGTGGATCACCCGGAGGCCCTCGCCGTTGCGCTCCTGCGCGCGCACGATCCCTCGGAGCTCGAGCGGCGCGCGCGCCACCTCGAGCTGCTCCCCATGGCGTGGTGCCTCGTGCCACTCCGCGCGTGGCTGCAGGCCGGGATCGCCGCCCGCGAAGAGGCTGTTCGCCAGAGCGAGGCGTGCACGAACGCGGGGATCGAAGGCTTCGGGGTCAAGCGGTGCGTCGAGGACCTCCTGCGCCCGACCGTGGGCGCAGCTCACCCGGAGATCCTCCCGTGCGTCCGCGAGGTGTGGCCACTTGTGTGCGCCGACTTCCCCAGCTCCGGACCCGGGCCGCTGCTCGAACGCGCGCAGCGGGACGGCCTGGTACAAGCTGTCGCTCCCGGGCTGCTCGAGCAGCTCCGTCAGCGCCACCCTGGCGAGCGCTGGCCGCAGCTCCACCTCGAGGACGCTACCTCGTGCTGGAACGACGTGAAGCGCATGCAAGACCAGTTCGCAGCGACCCATATCGCCGACTTCCAGCGCGACGTAGTCCGAGCCCCGGTCCTCGCCGCGCGCCTCCTCCTGGACGACACGCACGTCGCGCGCGATCGCCCCGAGCTCCTTCGGGCTATTCGCCGAGCTCGGGCGTTCGACCAGGCCTGGTTCGACGACACCCAGGCGCTCGCCCTCGCGTTCCTCCTCGGCGAGCGACTCGAGCACAATGCGGACTACCTAGATACCCTCGCAGGAATTTAGCCCGAAGGACCCGTCATGCCCGGCATGTTCGAACCGCTCGTTTACTCGCTCGCGACCCGCGCGGCGCACGCCACCACGAGCCAGATCGGCCCAGCAAGCAGGACCCTCCTCGCCATGCTCTCTGCCGAGCTGGCGAGGCCCGCGGGCGAAGGCCACTCCTTCCTGGCCGAACCTGTGTTCGAGTCGCTCTTCGACTGGGAGAAGCACCCAGTCGCGTTCGGCGCGCTCCCCTACCTCGAGCCGCAGCTCGTGCGCGCCATGAACACGCGCCTTCGCGAGCACGCGGCCTATCGCTTTCCCCCCGATCGCCTCCCGTTCGCGCACCAGAACCTCGCATGGTCCGAGCTCATCACCCGTCCGCGGCAGTCGGTACTCGTGCGCACCGGTACCGCGAGCGGAAAGACCGAGTGCTTTCTGGTCCCCATCCTGAACGATCTCGCCCGCGAGCTGCGCGAGGGCGGGCGCGCCGGGCTCACCGGGGTGCGCGCGCTCTTCCTCTATCCGCTGAATGCACTGATTCAGAGCCAGAAGGAGCGGCTCGTCGCGTGGACCCGTGCCTTCGACGGGAGGGTGCGCTTCGCCCTCTACAACGGCCTCATGCCTGAGCACCGGCCGACCGGCGGCAGGAACGTGGCAGGCCCGGAGGAGGTGACGTGCCGGGTCGATCTGCGCGCGAGCCCGCCGCCGCTGCTCGTCACGAACGCGACGATGCTCGAGTACATGCTCGTCCGCAGCAACGACGCGCCGATCCTGGATCACTCTCAGGGCAAGCTGCGCTTCGTCGTCCTCGACGAGGCCCACACGTACCTTGGTTCTACCGCGGCCGAGATCGCGCTCCTCCTGCGGCGCGTGATCGCTGCCTTCGGCGTAAGCGTGGACGACGTGCGCTTCATAGCGACCTCCGCGACGATCGGGGGCGACGACAACGCAGCGATCGAGCGGCTCCAGGCGTTCCTCGCCGAGCTCGCAGGGATCCCTCGCGAGCGCGTGACCGTCGTAAGCGGCCGCCGAGCTCTGCCACCGCTGGACCCGGCGCTGGAGGGCTTGCGCGAGGCGCTGCCCAATCCGCGTGAGCTTGCGAGTCTCCCTGACCGCGGGTACCGCGCCCTCGCCTCCGCCCCGCTCGCGCGCGCCCTGCGCCAGGCACTCGTCGCGCCCACGAAGCTGGGCAAGCTGTCGGAGCTGCTGGACGGCCGCTCGGCCGCCGACACCCTCGCCGTCGTCGACGCGTGCGCGGCCGCTCGCCCGCCCACGGGAGAGCCGTTCCTGCCCTTGCGCGCGCACCTGTTCCTGCGGACGCAAACGGGCCTTTGGGCGTGCTGGAACGCCGCGTGTGCGGGTCGCCCGGGCGCGGGCGCCGCGGACTCGGACTGGGGCTTCGGCAGAGTGTTCCTCGAACGGAGAGACCGCTGCGACGCCTGCGAGAGTTTGGTGCTGCCCGTGGTCTTCTGCGCGTCGTGCGGTGCGGCGCACCTCTCCGCGCGGGAGGTGGCGAACGAGCGCCTCACGCCCCACGAGTGGGACCCCGCGGGTGGCGTCGAGCTTGATACGGAGGGGTCGGACGACGACGACGCCCGGGCGAAACGAACCTACGGCGACGCGCAGCTCGTGGCACCATGTAACGTCTTGGACCTCACGACCAGCTCGGCCGTGGGACTACGGTCTGGCAAGTTCGACGACGACGCGTCCCCGGCCACCCTCGCACGCCTCCTCGCGAAACACGGCGAGGATCGGCTCCGGTGCTCCGGGTGCGGGATCCTCGACACGCCTGACCTCGACGGCTTCCGCCGCGTGCGGCTCGGGGCGCGGTTCTTCCTACGGCTCGGTATCCCGACCGTGCTGGAGCAGCTCCCGGACGCGACGGGTGGTCGGGACAAGCCCGCCCGAGGCCGACGCCTCCTGACGTTCAGCGACAGCCGGCAGGGCTCGGCGCGGTTCGCGATCGACGCGCAGCTCGAGGCGGAGCGGAGCTACGTGCGCGCCTTCCTGTACCACGCTCTATGGAGCGAGGTGCAGCCTCCGAACCGCGACGAGACCGCGAAGCTCGAGACGGAGATCGCGGCGCTCACCGACGCGGGGCGCGGGAACCCCGTCCTCCTCGCGATGCGCGACCAGAAGCAGCACGCCCTGGACGCGCTCCACGCCCGGACGTCGACCCTCCCGCGCCTTCCGTGGCGCGCCCTGCAGTCCAGGCTAGAGCAGCGGGTGGAGGTCAACACGTGGATGCGCAACAGCCTCCGGAGCCGGTACCTCCCGGCCGATCTCGCGACCGATCAGATGGCTGCGCTCTGCATGATGCGCGAGCTGCTCCGCCGCCCGCGTCGACAGAGCTCCCTCGAGACGCTTGGGCTCGCGTCGCTCGCCTATCCGGCACTGGACTCTGTCCACTCCGCCCCCTCCGCGTGGCTCCAACACCACCTCACGGTTGGCGAGTGGCGCACGTTCCTCAAGATCTCTATGGACTTTCAGGTGCGCGCCCGCTCGGCGGTAGATGTGGACAAGAAGCTGCTCCGGTGGATGACCAGCCCGTTGCGCCCCGCGCGCTTCGTTGAGCCCGACGCCGACGGTTCGGACAGCGCCGTGCGGTGGCCCCAGCTCGGCGCAGGGCGCTCCGGGCGGCTCGCGCGGTACCTGGCGCTGGTGCTCGGTGTGAAGGCAGACGATGCAGACGATCGGGCCCTGGTCAACAGCCTCCTCTCGGATGCTTGGCGCGCGCTCCTCGATGCAGGCCTCCTCAGGAAGCTGCCAGCGGGGGACGAGTGGGCAGCCAACCTCGAGGAGTGCGCCGCGCTGACGCCCGTCAGTTCCGGCTGGCGCTGCCCGCTCACGCGCCGCTTTCTCGACGCGACGATCCGCGGCCTCTCGCCCTATCACGCGGACGCGCAGCAGGTAGCGGTGGGTCCGGCCGAGCCCATCGACATGCCGCGCCTCACCTTCCTTCACGGCACCAACGCGGCCGGCGATCGCGCACCTATGAAGGCGTGGCTCGAGAACGACCCGGTCGTATCACGCGCCCGCGAGCGCGGCGTGTGGACCGAATTCTCCGATCGCATCGCCGCGTCCGGTCCGGTCACCTACTTCGCCACCGCCGAGCACTCGGCGCAGCAGCAGCGCGCGCGTCTCGCGCAGATCGAGGAACTCTTCCGGGAAGAGAAGCTCAACGTCCTGTCGTGCTCGACGACCATGGAGATGGGGATCGACATCGGCGGCCTCCTCGCGGTCGTGCTGAACAACGCCCCACCGAGCCCCGCCAACTACCTCCAGCGCGCCGGCCGCGCCGGCCGGCGCGACGCCGAACAAGCCGTGGTGCTCACGATGTGCCAGGGATCGCCGCACGGACAGGCCCTCTTCGCGAACCCCGAGTGGCCCTTCAAGACCGTGGTCGAGCCGCCCCGCGTCACCCTCCACGCGCAGCGCATCGCGCAGCGCCACGTGAACGCGCTCGCCCTCTCTCTGTTCCTGCGCGAGCGCGCTGCCGATGGGCTCAAGCTCACCTGCGCGGCGTTCCTCGCGCGCGACGCACGGCCTGACTCGCAGGCCGAGCGCTTCCAGCTCTGGCTCGAGAATCCCGTAACGGCCGAGGCGCTGGCCCCGGCCCTCGAGGGGCTCACACGCGGAACCCCGACGCCCGTGACCAACGCAGCGAGCGCGCGTAGAGCGCTCGAGGCTACGGCGGCAGCGATGCATGCGATCGCGGAGCGCTGGGAAGCCGAGCACGATGGGCTCGTAGACGAGCTCCGGCTCGCGGACGTGGTCGACCCGCTCGCGCCGCTGGAGAAAGCGAGCCCTCTCCAGCGCGTCCTGCAGATCCAGCTCCGGCGCCTGCGCGACGAGTACCTTCTGCGCACGCTCGCGAGCGAGGGGCTCCTTCCGGCCTATGGCTTCCCGCTGCATGTCATTCCGTTCGTCACGTCCACCGCCGAGCAGCGCCGCGCCGAGGAGCGCGCCGAGGCCGCGCACGAGCGCGAGGAGGGCAACGATCGCTCCTGGGGCGGGTGGCCGTCGCGCCACATTGCGATGGCGATTCGCGAGTACGCGCCGGGGTCGGGCGTGGTTATCGACGGGGTAGTCTACGAGCCCGAGGGCGTCACGTTGAACTGGAAGTACCAGCCGGCGGACACGTCGCACGAGATCCAGAGCATCCGCTTCGTGTATCGGTGCAAGGCGTGCGGTCTCACCGGCGAGTCACGGCACCTGCCAGGTGGGTGCTCGTGTGGAGCGGCTCAGGAGGTCCACGAGGTGCTCCGACCCGGCGGGTTTGCCGTGGCGATCGACGCGCAGCCCAGCTCGGACCTATCCAAGGAGCGCTTCGTGCCCGTGGTCACGCCCTGGGTGACGGCGGGCAGCGCGCCCTTTCGCTCGCTGGCCAGCCCCGCCGTTGGATCGTACCGGTACGCCGCCGCGGGCATGGTCTACGAGCATTCGGGAGGCCAGCGGGGGTTCGGCTATGCGGTGTGCCTGGTGTGCGGTCGCGCCGCGTCGGAGGAGCGGCGCCCGGGCGCGAGACCGGACCCGCCACCCAGTGCGTTCTCGGCGCACCGGCGGCTGCGCGGCGGCAAGGGAGATCGCCTGTGCGCGGGAGGCGACACGAGCCTGAAGCGGCACCTCCGGCTCGGCGGGACGTTCACGACAGACGTCGTCGAGCTCCTATTGACCGAGCCCGCGGACGGCACGCCACTCGACGACGACGTGGCCCTCGCGTCGATCGCGGTCGCGCTGCGCCAGGCGCTGGCGGAGTCGCTGGGCATCGACGTGCGCGAGCTGGGGTGGGCAGTCGAGCCCGTCGCGGGCCCCCTTGGCCTGCGCCGCGGGATCAAGCTCTTCGATCGCGCCGAGGGGGGCGCGGGGTTCGTTGGGTCGTGCCCCGAGCGCCTCCCCGCGCTGCTCACGCGCGCGCGCGAAATCCTAAGATGCTCGCCCGACGACCCCTGCGACAAGCTCTGCCACCGCTGCCTGCTGTCGTTCGAGACGCAGTTCGAGGAGCACCGGCTTGATCGCAGGGTGGGCGAGCGTGCCCTCACCGACACGCTCCTCGAGGCGCTGAAGCTCCCAACCGAGTTCGCGTTCTTGGGGCCCGACAGCGAGCTCGAGTGCGACGCCCTCGCCGAGCGCCTGAGCCTCGCGCTCGCGCGCCCAGACGTCACCGAGTGCCGCGTCGCACTCGGCGGCGCGCCCGACACATGGGACCTCGGATCGTGGCGCCCCTGGCCGCTCCTCGTTCGCGCTGCGAGCGGGGGCAAGCGCGTCACGCTCATGATGTCGGACGAGGCGCGCCGCGCTCTGCCGGCCGAGGTCGCGCACGCGCTCGCGTCGCGGTGCGAGGCGGCGAGCGTGGCGGTCGTGGTGGCCCCTCGAGCCTCGCTGCGCGTGGGCGGCGCGTGGCTCGCCCTCGAGATAGGCGGGCCGGCTCGGTCGACGCGATGGGTCGCGACGAGCGCCGCACCGCTGGCCCCGGGAAGGGCGTACGGCGCCCTCGCGCCCGACGACCGCGTCGTGCGCGCGCACGCGAATCTGCCGCTCGCGGCGCAGGGCAGGAGGGCGATCGCGCCCCACCGAGCTGCGCGGCACGCCACCGGGGACCTTCCGCGAGATCCAGCTCGCCGCACGCCTCGCGGGTCCCGTTGACCGAGTGGGTACGAGCCTCCTTGACGCGCTCCTCGAGGCGGGAGATCCGGGGCTCGCACGCCACCTGCAGGGAGAGACGAAGCTCACGCGAGTGACCTACGCGGATAGGTACGTGCGCTCGCCCCTTGTCGCGCGGGTGGTAGCCGAGGTGGTAGGCGCGCTCGCCAGGCGGAGCGGCGGGATCGGTTCTGACACCGAGGTCCAGCTCGTGACGACCCCGCCCCGTCCCCGTTCGGACGTGCGCCCGCACCGCGTCTTCCACGACTGGCCCGACGCGACGGACCAGCGGGCGGCGCTCGTAGCACTCCTCGCGGGCGTGGGCCGCTCGCGCGTGACCGCAAGCGCCGTGCAGAGCACGCTCCACATGCGGGAGCTGCGTCTCGAGTGGCCGGGAAGCGTGTACCGCGTGCGGCTGGACCAGGGGTTCGGGTTTCTGCGGGCCGTGGGGCGGGAGCTGGGGTTTGATTTCCGGCAAGACGGGGCGTCGCAGGCGCGGGCCCTTTGGGGCATGCGATTCGGCGTGGAGGCGGTCGAGGGGCAGGTAGGGGTGGCGTATTTGTCGGCGGGAACCGAGGACGGCGCGTCGGTGCAGTAGTCTCTATTCAGGCGACACATGGAATTTGTTGTCGTCGGCCTGCGGCAAGCGTTGTCGGTGATCTCGAGGTGTCTGCGGTGAACCGGAAGGCCGAGGTTCGGTCTCCCCCAACAGAGTCGCGGACATCGATCAACAATCCCCTCCCGCCCAACCGTTCCGCGTATCCTCCCCACCATGGCGGGGCCCCCGAACGGTGAAGGCACGAGCCCGTTCCTGAGCATCCCGCCGTCCGCGTGGGTGGCCTCGAACGCGCTCGCGTTCGCCGTGGAAGACCGCTTCCCCGTGTCGAAGGGCATACGCTCGTCGTCACGCGACGCGTGGTAGCCACCTGGTTCGACGCTTCCGATGACGAGCGTCACGCGATCCTCGCTCTCGTGGACGAGGTGAAGCGTCGGCTCGACGACGCGCATCGACCTGACGGCTACAATGTCGGCTTCAACGCGGGGACCGCTGCGGGGCAGACCGTGATGCACCTACACGTGCATGTCATCCCCCGCTACCGCGGCGACATGGACGACCCGCGCGGCGGCGTCCGGCACGTCATCCCGAGTAAGGGGAACTACCTCGCAGCTCCCGCAGACGTGCGGCCGGCGCGTCCGTCTCCGCTCGCGACCGGAGGTGTGGAGGACCCCTTTGCGCGGCACATCCTGCCGCTCTTCGCGACCGCCGCCGATATCGCGATTGTCGCGGCCTTCATCCAAGACAGCGGGCTCTCCCGCATCCAGGACGATCTCCACGCCGCCGTCAGGCGCGGCGCACGGGTGCGAATCGTCACGGGCGACTACCTGGACATCACCCAGGCCTCGGCGCTCGAGCGACTCGTCGACTGGCAGGAGAGCGGGGCGCGCGGAGACTCGAACGACCTGGAGAACCCGATCGATCGGCCAGGTTCGATCGAGACGCGCGTCGTCGAGGTCGCGAAGCTGCCCGGGCTGACGCGGGCGTTTCATCCGAAGTCGTGGTCTTTCGAGTCGGCGCGCTACGGGATTGCCTTCGTCGGAAGCAGCAACCTGTCGCGATCCGCGCTGGACACGGGGGTCGAGTGGAATCTCCGCGTCGACCGTGAGCGCGACGCCGAGGCGTATGCACGCGTACGAAGCGCCTTCGAGTCTCTCTGGTCCACGGCCCGCGCGCTCGACGAGGCGTGGGTCGAGGCCTACGCGCAGCGAACACGCGAGGCTCCACACGCGCTCCCCACCGGGGAGCTCGTCGTCGACGCCGTGGAGCCCCCGCCCGAGCCTCATGCGGTGCAGGTGGAGGCGCTCGCACGCCTTCGCAACGGACGCACGAACCACGGCTGGCGGAGCGCTCTCGTCGTTCTCGCCACCGGCCTCGGCAAGACGTGGCTCGCGGCGTTCGACTATCGGCAGCTCCACGAGGAGACCGGCCACCGTCCGCGGCTGCTCTTTCTGGCCCATCGACAAGAGCTATTGCGTCAAGCCGCCGATACCTATCGACGACTGCTCCGCGCGAGGGACGTGCGCGCTCGCTTCGGGTGGTTCGTCGGCGAAGGGGGAGATCTCTCGGCCGACCTCGTCTTTGCGTCCGTGGCGAAGCTCGCCCGGCAGGAGCACCTCGCGAAGCTCGTGGGCCAGCGCTTCGACTATGTCGTGGTCGACGAGGTTCATCACGCAGCCGCCCAGTCCTACCGCTCGATTCTCCGATCCCTCGAGCCGACGTTCCTTCTGGGGCTCACCGCCACGCCCGATCGCGCAGACGCCGCGGACATTCTCGGACTCTTCGACGATCGCCTCGCGTACGCCGCCGACATCGGTCGCGGCGTCGAGATCGATCGGCTCGTGCCATTTCACTACTTCGGAGTGAGAGACGAAATCGACTACGCGAACATTCCCTGGCGCAACAAGCGGTTCGACCCCGCGGCCCTCGCGGAGGCCGCGCAGACCGAGGCGCGCATGGAGACCCTGTGGCGGGCTTGGCACGAGCACCCGGGTCGGAAGACGCTCATCTTCTGCTGCGGTATCGCCCACGCCGAGTTCGTGCGAACGTGGTTGTCCGCCCGCGGCGTGCGAACCGCGGCGGTCTACTCCGCCGAAGGCACCGACGACCGAGAGGGGGCGATCCAGGCGCTCGCGAGGGGAGACCTCGATGCCGTGTGCTCCGTCGACGTCTTCAACGAGGGCGTGGACGTCCCCTCGGTCGACCGGGTCGTCATGCTTCGTCCCACGGAGTCGGGGGTTCTCTTTCTCCAGCAGCTCGGGCGTGGCCTGCGCGCGGCGCCCGGGAAGTCCTCCGTGACGGTGATCGACTTTGTCGGCAATCATCGCGTGTTTCTCGAGCGGCTCCGGACGTTGCTCTCGCTGGGAGGCCGGGCCGCTCCGGGCATGCGCGGCGTGATCGAGGGGAGCTCGGACGAGCCCATCGAGCTGGCGAGTGGGTGCTCGGTTCAGCTCGAGCTCGAGGCCAAGGAGCTTCTCTCGCGGATGTTCCGCGTGGGCGGCGCGGACGAAGTGGAGCGAGCCTACCGCGAGCTCCGCGTCGAGCGCGGCCTACGGCCGAAGGCCGGGGAGCTCCAGAGGATGGGGTATCTCCCCAGCCGACTGCGGGCGCGACATCAGAGCTGGTTCGGATTTGTGCGTTCTGAGGGGGACCTGAGTGACGACGAGGCGGCAGCGCTGGACGAGGCCGGCGCCTTCCTCTCCGAGGTCGAGACCACCGAGATGACCAAGTGCTTCAAGATGGTCACGCTCGAGGTCTTGCTCGAGGCGGACGCGATCCACGAAGGCCTGTCGCTGCTCGAGATCGCGCGCCGTTCTCACACCATTCTTCGCCGTTCGCCGGAGCTGTTCGCCGACGTGCCCGACACCGAGCGCGTCGACACCCTCACGCCCGCGTCCGAGGCACGTTGGGTCGCCTATTGGCGGCGCAACCCCATCGAAGCCTGGACGTCGGTGGGAAAGGAGCGGCGCGCGTGGTTTCGGATCGAGGGCGATCGTCTCGTCCCTGCCTTCAAGGTCGGCGCGGCCGCGGTGGTGGCACTCCCGGCCTTGGTCGCCGAGCTCACCGACTATCGACTCGCTCAGTACCGCGCGCGAAGGCGCTCCGGTGAGGTCACGGCGGATGGGTTCGTGTGCCGAGTGCTCTCGAACCAACGCGATCCGATCCTCAAGCTCCCCTCCGACCGCGGGAAGCTGCCGGACGGGGAGGTCGACGTGTGGGTCGGCAGCTCGGTCTGGCAGTTTCGGTTCGCCAAGGAGTTTTGCAACGTCGCTCGTCCAGCCGGCACGCAGAGAAACCAGCTCCCCGATCTCATGCGTCGCTGGTTCGGGCCGAGCGCGGGCCAGCCCGGCACGGGCTTCGAGGTCCGGTTCCGGGCCAGCCCAGATGGATTGTGGGCTGAGCCTGTTCATTCCGCGGTCGTCGAGCTCGCCGCGCGACGTGGGGTTGTGGCCTATCCGGACCTGCGGGCTGCCGCGGGTCATGCAGCCGCGGCGATTGAAGCAAGTGAGCTGCAGCCCGAGCGCGTGATGCTCCCGACCGAGAATGCCGGCGACGAGCTCTTCGCTGTTCGGGTCTGTGGCACGTCGATGGACGGCGGCAAGGCCCCGATGAGGGACGGCGATTGGGCCCTCATGACCCTCGCCCGTCACGCGCCCGCCTCGACTCTCGAGAACCGCGTCGTGCTCGTCCAAGTGCAGGCCGAAGGCGCCGGAAGCCAGTACCAAATCAAGCGGCTACGCCGACGCGACGGACGCGACGGACGCGGTGGGAGCTGGCGTCCGACAACCCCGACGGGCCCTCGTTCGACGCCAGCGACGACATGCAGGTCATCGCCCGCCTCGAGCGCACGATTTCACCAGAGAGCCTCGCGCCCGCTCCGGGAACCGCGCTGTCCGAGGCCGAGCTCGCGCCCGCGTTCGGCCTAGAAGAGCTCCTCCCGCGGTCGGGTCGTCAAGGCGGCCATCTCTTCGTCTTCATCGACCAAGCGGGCCAGCTCGCCGAACCCGATCGCGTGGCCCGCGGCGCCGAAGAGCGCCGACCCGGGGAGACCGCGTTCGTCCTCGCGCGCCGCCAAGACGCCTCCTACGCGTTCCTCGGGGTGGGCCGGTGGCTCGACGACGAAGCGCGCTGGGCGATCCCCGAGGCCGACTATGCGACGTGGCGCCAGTGGGGCGCCGGCCGCGCGACCTCTCGGCGCCTCCCGCCCGGCGCGCTCGCGCGCGCGCAGGTCGTCGTCGACGCGCTCGTGTCGCTCCCCGAGGAGCAGCGGTGGATCGCGCACGCCGAGGGGCGTCGCGCGCGGGTGCTCGGCGCCGCGCCGCGTGGGGGGCTCCGCGTCGACGGTGGGGACGGAGGGTTCGGAGAGCGGACGGTCTCGCTCATCGATCTCGCGTGGGTCATCCTCGCCGCCGACGACGCGCGGGCGCACGGCGGCCTGCTCGACGAAGCCCTCGTCAACCGGCTCCGCTACCTCGACGGGACCCCGAAAGGGGCCACTCGATGGATCGACACGGGCTGGGCGCTCGCCGCGTGGGAGGCCGGAAAGGGGCTGACGCAACAGGCCACCGCCAGCCCGGGCGCCGCGCGGGCGATTCGGGGCGAGGACGGCGCCCCCCTCGACGCCACGTTCCGCGTCGAGCCGGCCGGAGGCACCCTCTCGATTGTCCTCGAGTCGCGCGGTGGCACGCAGGGCACGGGCACCGCGCGCAATACCCACTACGATCGCGGGCTCCAGCTCTTGCTCGAGCGCCTCGCGGCGGCGGGCCTGCCTCTCGCGGACGCTGTGGTCGAGTCGCGCGACACGGCGCGGCTCTCCCACGAGGAGCGGAGGCTGGAGCTCCCGCAGCCGTATCCCGTGCGGATCGACGACGTCGCGACCCTGAAGCGGGCGATCGGCGCGGCGCAGGCGCGGGTCGGCAGGCAGCCCGGGGCGAAGGGCAGCGGCAACCGCACGCGCCGTCTGCGGCTCTTCGTGGCGACTCCGATGGGAGCGGAGTCCCTCGCGCGGGCGCTCGAGGGGAGCCCGCCCACGGCGTGAGGCGCCCCGCGCGACGTGGCGCAGCCGACTGACGCGGACACCGCCGGGGACGGCCAGGACGCTCGGTCCCAGCGGATCCCGCGGGAATTCGCCGCCCGCGCGTGGGCCCAGGACCTGCAATCGCCCAATACACCGGCGCCGAGGGCCCGGCGTGCTCTTCCTCGGCGCCTCTGTCGTCGCCTTCCGCGTCCCGCGCACCATGCCACTCAGCGTCCACGATGCCCTCTTCAAGTCCACCTTCTCCGATCCGCGCCACGCGGAGGGGGCGCTCCGCGCGGCGCTGCCCGAAGCGCTGTCGGCGCGCATCGCGTGGGACACCCTCGAGACCATCCCCGGCAGCTTCGTGGACGCCGAGCTCAAGGATCGGCACACGGATCTCCTCTATCGCGTGTCGCTGTCGGGCCGCCGGGCGCTGCTCTACGTGCTCTACGAGCACCAGAGCACGCCGCACCCGCTCATGCCCTTCCGGCTCGCGGCCTACAGCGTTCGAATCTGGGAACGGTGGCTGCGGGAGCGCACCCGCGCCGCAACCGAGGCGGTGACGCTTCCCGCGATCATCCCGGTCGTGCTCTATCACGGGGCGGGCGAGTGGCGCGCACCACGCAGCCTCGCAGCCCTCTATGACCTCGACGAGGAATCCGTGGCGGCCGCAGGCGAGCACCTGCTCCAACTGCGCTTCGTGCTCGACGACCTCACCCAGGAGACCGACGACGCTCTCCGCGCGCGCGCCGTGACGGCCCTCGGCCGCTTGGTCCTCGGCTGCCTGCGGCACGCGCGCACCCCGGAGGCGTTCGTCCGCGAGCTCGGCGCCTGGTCGGACGTGGCCCTCGAGGTCCTCGCCTCCCCCAACGGCGCGGCCGCGCTGGGAACTGTCTGGCGATATGTCATCATGGTGCATCCCGGGGAGCCCGAGGTCGTCCTCCAACAGCTCGCCGGCGTGATGAAGGAGGAGCGCGTGAAAGAGACCCTCATGACCGCAGGCGAGATCCTGATGCAGCGCGGGGAAGCGCGCGGGGAAGCTCGCGGAGAAGCTCGCGGAGAAGCGCGCGGGGAAGCGCGCGGGGAAGCGCGCGGAGAAGCTCGCGGAGAAGCGCGCGGGGAAGCGCGCGGAGAGCGGCGCTTGCTTCAAAAGTTGCTCACCCTTCGCTTCGGGCCGCTGCCCGCCGGTGCGATCGCGCGCCTCGAAGCTGCGGACGTGCCGACCCTCGACGCCTGGGGCGAGCGCGTGCTCACCGCGGCGACGCTGGACGAGGTCTTCGGGTAGGAGCCTCGAGAGCCTGCGACGCCGCTCCGTCGCCCGCACGTCGCGCCCTACCGGCTCGCCGGTCGGGGACTTCCGGCCCGCTCTCGATCCCGCCGGGTAGGCGATCAGCGGTCGGGGTGCGCCCTCGGGGCGCGCCTGGCGCGGTCAGGGTGCCGCTCGGTCGGCGATCAGGGCTCCTGGGGCCCACTGCGGTCCCTCCTGGCGCGATTTTGGGCGCTCCGGGTGGCCGATCAGGGCCCTGGGCGCGCGAAATCGGGCTCCGTGAAGGCGACCGCGACCGCGGGCGAGGGCGAGCGGGCTGGTGGCGACTTTGCCGTGGGGTTACGCTCTCGGAAATGGGCGAAGCTGCATCCATTCTGCGCATGAGCGCGGCCGACTACCTCTCGTGGGAGCGAGGCCAGCCCTCGAAGCACGAATTTCACCTCGGCGAAGTGTTCGCGATGGCCGGCGGCAGCCCTCGGCACAACGGCCTCTCGGCCGCCGCGATCGTTGAGCTTTACTCAGCCTTGCGCGGCAAGCCGTGCCGCGTGCTCTCGTCCCACCAGCGCCTCTCCGCCAAGGAGGGCGAGCGCTACGTCTACGCGGACGCTGTGGTGGTGTGCGGCGGCATGAAGACAGAGCCCGGCACGACGGATGTGCTCGCGAACCCGAGCGTCGTCGTGGAGGTGCTGTCCCGCAGCACACAAGCGTATGACCGGGGCGACAAATGGGAGGCCTACCAGGGCCTCGCGTCCCTCACCGACTACCTCCTCCTCGCGCAGGCCTCGGTGCGGATCGAGCACTATCGGCGCGAGTCCGACGGCTCATGGCGCTATCGCGTCATCGAAGCGGGCGGGACGGTGGTGCTCGCCAACGGGGCCACCCTGGCCGCCGACGCGATCTACGAGGGAGCGTTCGAGCTCGCCGGCGACACCTGAGCCTCCGCGTCGCCGGCGCCCCCCCTTGCGCTCCCCCTCACCCCACGATACGCCGGCCCGCGATGTCCACCGCCGCCCCCACCGCCCCCGATCCGGCGCACACCTTCGCGGCCGCCGCGCACTCCTTCTCCCGCGACGACGCCGTGCTCGTCGCGCTCCTCGCCATGGCGGGCACGCTGAACATCTCGCGCTGGTGCGAGCAGGCCCGCTACGCGGGGCTCCGGGAGACGCCCACTCGAACGTTCTCGACCACCACCCTGCGCCCTCTCGTGGAGTCGCTCGTCGCGCGAGGGCTGGCTCGCGCGACCCCCAAGGGGACCTTCGCGTTCCCCCCCGAGCTGCGCACGGTCGCCCTGCGGTGGGCCACGTCTCGCCTCGGCACCGCGAAGCAGGTGGACTTCGATCTCCTCACGCGCACCG
Organism: Myxococcales bacterium; assembly: GCA_016720545.1. Classification (NCBI taxonomy): domain Bacteria; kingdom Pseudomonadati; phylum Myxococcota; class Myxococcia; order Myxococcales; species Myxococcales bacterium. The sequence continues at coordinate 69,793 of JADKKK010000023.1, read as the reverse complement.
CGGTGCCGTACTACCCGGACCCCATCTTCGACGCGCGCATCGCGATCCACCAGAAGCGCCCCGACGCGGTGGCCCTCCTCGACACCCTCCACAAGGAGCAGCCGCGGAGCGCGGGGACCCTCGCGCTCGAGGTGAACGATCCCTTCGACGCCGCGTGGTTCCGCTCGCTGCCCGCGCCCCTCGCGGCGCGCCTCGTCGAGCTCGCCCTGACGCGGCTCGAGCAGGGCGCCGCCCACGACGGCGTCTACCGGGCCGTCGCCGCCGATCTCGCGCTCCTCGACGCGGCCAGCGACGTGGCCGCCGCGGCCTTCGCGGGCGTCGCCGTCCTCCGCGGCGACCTCGAGGTCCTCCGCCGGCTCCTCGCGCGGCCCGTCGCCGCACGAGCGCCCACCTTGGCTCCCTTGATCCGCGCGGCGCTCGCCGTGGTCGAGGGCCGCTACGGCGACGCCACGGCGGAGGCGACCGCGAGCCCGGAGCTGAAACGCACGAACCACCTGGGCGTGCTCGCCGCGCTCTCCGCCGTCGCCCTCCGCTACAAGTCCCCCGCCTCGGAGCGCGCCGCGCGCCTCGTCGCCCTCGGGGCGCGCAACGGCGCCCCGCTCCAGCAGACGTTCCGCGTGTTCCAGTCGATCCTCGTCAAGGGCTCCGAGGCCCTCGCGACCCCCGTTCGCTTCGCCCGCGACGTCGAGGCCGACGCGCTCACGGCGCTCTGGATGGCCCTCCGCGTGCGCGAGGAGGTGACCCTCGACTCCTACGTCGCCGTCCAGGCGGTGGTCGACGCGATGAGAGGCTGCAAGGCGTTCGGGGCCGCCGGCTACGCGTGGGTCGCCGAGCAGTGCCACCTCGCCGCCTGGGCCCTCTACGCGCTGCTGAACGCGTCGACGCGCGATCTCGTCCCCGCGGCCCAGGTCCCCCCGAAGCCACCCGAGACGGCGGGGCCGAGCCTGTTCGGCGCGGAGGCCTCGCAAGCGCCCTGGGAGCGCGCCCTCGATCGCCTGGAGGTGCTCGCCGAGAAGGTCGTCGGGACGCGCGCCGAGGCGACGCGCGTCGGGGCGGGGGCGCGGGTCCTCTGGCGGGTGGTCGGCGCGCATCACACCCTCGAGCCGTACCTTCAGAAGCGCGGCGCCGACGGCAAGTGGACCGCCGGACGAAAGCTCGCCATCAAGCACCTGCTCGGAAAGACCGAGACGACCCTCGCGCTGCCGCCCGAGGACCTGCGCGTCGCGGCGTTCGCGCGCGAAGAGCGCGAGGTGTTCCGAGGCTATCCGAGCGTCTACCACTTCATGGCCCCGGAGGCGTGGCTCGCCCTCGTCGGCCACCCGCGCGTGTTCCGCGAGTCCTCCGAGACGCCGTGTCCCGTCGTCCGCGGCGAGCTCCGCGTGAGCATGACGCCGCGCGTCGCCGACCTGACCCTCGCCGTCGATCCCCCGGGCCTGCGCGAGGGCGTCAACGTCCGCGAGTGGGGGGGCGAGCTCGTCGTCCTTCAGGTCGACACGCGGCTCACGGGCATCCTCGAAGCGGTCGGCGAGGGGCTGACCGTCCCGGCGCGCGGCAAGGACCGCCTCCTCGCGCTGCTCGATCGCCTCGGGTCCGTGGTCCCCGTCGAGTCCTCCGAGCCGCTCCGCTCGAAGGCCGTGCCGGCCGATCCGCGCCCGCTGTTTCACCTCGTCCCGAACAAGGGAGGCCTCTCGGTCTCGCTCTTCGTGCGCCCCCTCGGCGCGTTCGGCCCCGTCGTCGCCCCCGGTCGCGGCGCGCCCACGCTGCTCGGACACGTGGACGGCGAGACCGTGCAGACTGCACGCGATCTCGCGCTCGAGCTCCGCCTCGCGGCAGACGCCTTGGCCGCGTGCCCCGCCCTGGCCGCGAGCGAGACGGGCACCTGGTTTCTGGCCGACCCTCCCGCGTGCCTCGAGCTCGTCTCGACCCTGCGCGGGCTCGGCGACACCATCACCGTCGAGTGGCCGTACGGCGCGCCCCTCCGCCTCCGCGGCCGTGTCGGCCGGCGCGCGCTCCGCGGGAAGCTCCGTCACACCATCGGGGCCTTCGAGCTCGAGGGCTCGCTCGCCGTCGACGGCGATCTGTCGCTCGAGATCTCGCAGCTCCTCGAGCTGCTCGCCGAGCACCCCGGGCGGTTCGTGCAGCTCGCCTCCGGCGAGTACATCGAGCTCGAGCAAGAGCTCCGCGAGGTGCTCGACGGCCTCGCCGCCGCGCGCGCTCCCTCCACCGGCCCCGCCGTCCTCGTGCCGCCGTCGGCGATCTCGGTGCTCGACAGCCTCACGCAGGAGGGCACCGGCCTCGCGCTCGACGAGCGGTCCGCGGACTGGCGGGAGCGCTTCACCCTCGCCTTCCGAAAGGCCCCCGCGCTCCCGAAGCGCTTCGACGGCACCCTCCGCGACTACCAGCTCGAGGGGTTTCGCTGGCTCGCGCGCCTCGCGGAGCTCGAGCTCGGCGCGTGCCTGGCCGACGACATGGGCCTCGGGAAGACCGTGCAGCTCATCGCGCTCCTCGTGCATCGGCTCGACCGCGCGTCGGCGGGCCCCGCCCTCGTCGTCGCGCCCACGTCGGTCTGCGAGGGCTGGCGACGCGAGCTCGCGCGCTTCGCCCCGTCGCTCGCCGTGCGGGCCCTGTGGGGCCCCGACCGAGCGGACGCGCTGCGTGGCCTCGGTCGCCGCGAGGTCGTGGTCACGAGCTACGCCATCCTCCAGCAAGACGCCGAGGCGCTCCAGCGCGTCGAGTGGGGCACCGTCATCCTCGACGAGGCCCAGCTCATCAAGAACCCCGAGACCCTGCGCGCGAAGGCCGCGTTCGGCCTGAAGGCCAGAGCGCGCGTCATCGCGACCGGCACCCCGGTGGAGAACCACGCGGGCGATCTCTTCAGCTTGTTCCATTTCCTGAACCCGGGCCTGCTCGGCACCTGGAAGTCGTTCAGCGCGCGCATCGCCGCGGGGCCGGCCGGCGCGTCGGGTGCGCCCGGCGCGTCCGGCGGCAGCCGCGCGCATCGGCGCCTCCTCCAGCCCTTCGTGCTGCGCCGCACCAAGGCCCAGGTGCTCGACGATCTGCCTCCCATCACCGAAATTCAGCGCACGGTCCTCCTGAGCCCCGGCGAGGCCAAGCTCTACGACTCGGTCCGTGAGGCCGCGATCGCGAAGCTAGGCGCCGCCGCGAGCGGGAGCGCTCAGGCGCGCGTCCAAATATTTGCAGAGCTCACGCGTCTCCGTCGCCTCTGCTGCCACCCGCAGCTCGTCGCGCCCGCGGCGAACCTCACGAGCGCCAAGCTCGAGAGCTTCCTCGAGCTCGTCCGCGAGCTCGTCGCGGGCCGCCACCGCGTGCTGGTGTTCAGTCAGTTCACCGACGTGCTCGCGCTGGTGAAGCCGCTCCTCGACGCGAGCGACATCACCTACCAGTACCTCGACGGCGCGACCTCCATGAAGCAGCGGACGGCGGCGGTCGACGCGTTCCAAGGAGGCGACGACGACGTCTTCCTCATCAGCCTGAAGGCCGGCGGCTTCGGGCTCAACCTCACCTCGGCCGACTACGTCATCCACCTCGATCCGTGGTGGAACCCCGCCGTCGAGTCCCAGGCCACAGACCGCGCCCACCGCATCGGCCAGACACGACCGGTCACGGTGTATCGCCTCGTGACCGCAGGCACCATCGAGGCCCGCATCGTGGAGCTCCACCGCGAGCGAGAAGCGCGATCTCGCCGACGCGCTCCTCGAGGACACCGATCGCGCCGCCAAGCTCACCGAGCGCGAGCTGCGGAGCCTGCTCGAGCCGTGAGCCTCGCCGCTGACGCTACCGCGCCTCGATGGTCGGGCACCCGAGGATGATCCGCACGTCCATCACGTCGCCGCGCATCACCCGCGCGCAGGTGTCGCCGATGAGGGTCACCGTCTTGCCGCTGAGGGTCCAGCCGGACTTGGGCACGGCGACCTCGTCGAGGTACACGTTCACGCGGTTCGAGTCCGGCGGCGCCTCCTTCAGCTCGTAGGTGCACGTGGCGACGATGCGCGCCGCCACCTGGCGGAGGGCCGCGGTGAGGTCGGCCTTGTCGGCCTTGTCGACGCGGTAATAGGCCGTGCTGCCGGTTGGCTGACGCGTGCCGCCGGTGATCGCGAGGCGATCCAGCAGCGGCGCGTAGGCCTGGCTCCCCGGGACGCCGATCACGAACGTGGGCACTCCGCCCGCCTTGAGCTTCGCGACCGCCGCGACGGTGGCGTCCGAGTCGAGGCACAGGGACGGCGAGTCGGCGCAGCACGGCGCGCCCGTGGGCGTGCAGCCGTTGATGCGCTCGATGTTGAGGATGCAGGCGTCGGCGCCGCAGCTCTGCTGCCCGCAGTTGGGGCCGCCGTCGGTCGCGAGGATGACGTAGGTCTTCCCGGCGACCTTGGGGAGGCGGTCGGCCAGGGCGGCGAGCGTGCCCGCCGTGGGGGTGCCGCCGGAGGGCACTCGCCAGAGCGCGTCCGCGAGGGTCTTCGTGGTGGGGCCGATGGCCCCGCTCGGGGAGTCGCCCCGCCGCAGCGACATCACCTCGGTGCCCGGCGCGCACCCTCCCGCCTGGCCGGGGAAGGCCGTGGCCCCGAAGCTCGCGCGGGGACCTATCGCCGTCATGAGCTCGATCACCGCCGTGCGGACGGTCATCCACTTGTCCTCGTCCACCATGGAGCCGGAGCGATCGAGCACGAAATAGAAATTGGGAGGGTCGACGAGGAGCGGCGAGTCGATGCAGTCGCACACGCCGCCGTCCGGGCCCACTCCACACCCAGGAGGCGCGAGCGACGACCCGTCGAAGCCGAAGCTGCCCGCGGCGTCTCCGGCGGCCACGGCCCCTCCGCCGCCGATGCCGCCTCGACCGTAGGGCAAGGGGTCGGAGCCGCACCCGCCAAGCGAGGCGAGGCCCAGCGCGCCCGCGGCGATCGCGGCGGCGCCCACACGAACCGCTCCGCGTAAAATCCCAGCGCCCACGCGATGAGGCTAGCACGAGGCCTTGGCGGTGCCCGTCGACTGGGGGAATAATCCCCGTCCGCTTCTTGCCCCCCCCTCGAATGCCCCCCACGCCGAACGACCCGCCCCCCGCGAGCCCCGCCGCGCCTCCGGGGCCGGGCTCGGTGTCGCGAGGCGCGAGGCTCGCGAGCCTCGCGTGGCTCGCGTGGGCGTGGGCCGCGTCTCGGCTCGGCCACCTGGTCGCGCTGCTCGCGCTCGCCGCGATCCCCGGCGCGTCCCTGCGACCGCTCGCGCCCGAGCTCGAGGCGCCGCCGCTGCCAGCCGACGTGGGCGACCGCAGCGCGGTGCTCGAGGTCGACGTCCATCAGCGCGGCCCGGACGGCGTGCCCGGGCCCGCGCTCGCGGGCGCCCGGGTGCGCGCGTTCACGATGCTCGAGGGGCGCGCCTACCTCGCGGCCGATCGTCCCGCGCCAGCGGGCCACGCGCGGCTCGCCGATCTCCCGCCCGGCGAGCACTGGATCGTGGTCGACGCCGCGGGCTTCGCGCGCGTGTCGCGCATGGTCATGCTCGTGAGCGGGGAGCGCTCGCTCGCGCTCGACACGCCGCCGCAGCGGGTCCTCGACGTCGACGTCGTCGACGAGGCCGGCGCTCCGGTGAGCGCGGCGTCGCTCGAGGTCTCCGCGGGCGATCCGTTCCCCGTGGGCGCGCGCTCGGACGACGCCGGCCGCGCGCTCGTCACGCGCCTCACTGAGGGGCCGTACGTGGTCGCCGTGAGCCACCCGGGGTACGACCCCGTAGAGGTGCGCCACCCGACCGACGAGAAGCCGCTGCGCGTCGTCCTGAAGAAGCTCGGCGCGCTGCAGGTCACTGTGCTCGGGCCGCAGGGGACCCCCACCGCCGCCACGGTCGAGATCACCTCGGCGGTCCTCTGGCCCTCACGCCGCGCGGACACCGACCCCGAGGGCAAGGTGCGCATCGGCGGCCTGTCGGCGGCGACCTACTCGCTCCGGGCGGTCGCGGGCGGCCTCACCTCGGCCACCGAGCTCGCGGTGACGCTCACGCAGGGGCAGGAGCGCGAGCTCACGCTCCGGCTCTCGCAGGGAATGTCGGTGGAGGTGCGAGTGCTCGACGGCGAGTCCGACCCCGCGACGCCGCTCGTGGGCGCGCGCGTGGCCCTCGCGGAGTCGGGCCTCTCGGCGTTTCCGGTCGAGGGGGTGACCGGCAAGAGCGGCGCGGTGACGCTCGGTCCCATCCCGCACGGCGGGGCCAGCGTGACGGTGAGCCGCGACGACTTCGTGTCGGTCACCGTGGCCGTGCCGGACACGCCTGGTCCGCTCGTCGTCGTGCTGCCGCGCGCCGGCACGATCGTCGGGCGCGTCGTCGACGGGCGAGGGTTCCCCGTCGACGGCGCGCGCATCGAGATCGTGGGCACCGATCTCCGCGGCATGCCCGTCGCCGACGATCCGCGCGTGGCGCGCGCGCGCGACGCCCGCTTCGATCGCGCCCTCGCAGGCCCGCGCCCGCTCGTGCCCGCCGGCGAGCTCGGGGTGATGCCCGGCCCGCTCCCCGACATCCCCCGCGGCGCGACGGCCAGCGCGCCCCCGCTCGGAGCCACAGGCGGCTCGCCGAGCGGCGCGCCCAGCGAGGGCTGGCTCACCGGGCGCGACGGGTCGTTCCGCGCGCGGCCCGTCACGCCGGGGCGCGTCCGCGCGCTCGTGCGGCACGCCCAGTACGTGGAGGGCGCGAGCGAGCTCGTGGACCTCGCGCCCGGCGGCACGGCGGAGGTGAAGATCGTGATGCGCGCGGGCGGCCTGCTCGAGGGCCGCGTGGTCGACGCCCACGATCGGCCGGTGGAGGGCGCCGAGATCACCGCGATGGCCACGCGCGGCACCTTCGAGCGCATGACGCGGGCCGATCGTGACGGCGCGTTCGCCTTCGCCGCCATGCCCGAGGAGCTCACGCTCCTCGTGGAGCGCCCCGCGGGCCAGGCCGGCGCCCCCACCCGCGCAGAGGCCCGCGTGCCCGAGGGCGGCCGCGCGAGCGTGCGCATCGTGCTCCCCGATCCCCGCGACGACCTGCCCGCCCGCGTGCTCGACGCGCGCGGATCGGGCGTGGACGGGGCGCAGATCACCGTCGCGTCGCTCGAGCCGAACGTGCCGCTCCGCGCGACCGTGTTCACCTCGCGCCGCGGGGAGGCGAAGCTCGCGGGCGCGAAGGGGCTCGCGCTGCACGTCGAGATCCGCGCGCCGCGCTTCGCCGCGCGCTCCCTCGAGCTCGCCGCGGACGCCACAGAGCTGCGCGTGGAGCTGGCCGCGAGCGAGTCGCTCACCGGCGAGGTCCGGTCCGCGCGCCGCGATCGCCTCCACGACGCCGAAATCACGGTGTACGCGGAGGACGGCGCCCACCGCGGGCGCACCGACAAGGAAGGAGAGTTTACGATCCGCGACGTACCCCCTGGCCCCGTGCGTGTGCGCGTGCGCGCGGCCGGTTTCGCGCCGAAGACGCTCGAGGCCCGGGTGCAGGAGTCGGGCGGGCGCCGAGCCACCACGCTGCCGCGCGTCGAGCTCGACGAAGAGGGCCTCGTGGAGGGGCTCGTGGTCGACGGCCGCGGCGATCCCGTGCCCGGCGCGCGCGTGGCGAAGGACGCGGTCCCCGTGGTGCTCCTCGCCGGCCCTCCGCCGCCAGGGCTCGCGGTGGCCGACGCGCGCGGGAGGTTCACGCTCGCGGAGCTGCCCCAGGGGCTCCTCTCGCTCGAGGCCTACGCGTCGGGGCGTGGGCGTGGGCGCGGGGCTGTGCGCGTCGTGCCGGGGCGCACCACGCGCGACGTTCGCCTCGTGCTCGACGGCGAGGGCGCGGGCGCGAGCGAGCCGCGCGGCGCGGGCGGCGTGGCCGTGACGCTCGGCGAGATCACCGCGAGCCACGAGGTCGGCATCGCCTCGGTCGTCGAGGGCAGCGCCGCCGAGCGCGCGGGGCTCGAGCCGGGAGACATCCTGGTCGAGATCGCGGGCGCGCCCGTCCACACGATCGCCGAGGCTCGCGCGCGGCTCTCGGGCCCGCTCGGCGACGACGTCGTGGTCAAGCTCCGCCGCCGCGGCCACCTCGAGTCACGCCGCGTCCCGCGCGAGGAGGTGCGCAAGTGAGCCTCGCGGGGGCGAACGCAGGTCAACGCTGAGCCTGAGCCGAAGGCGAGGGATCGGCGTGCACCTTCTCGCGGGTCTCGCGGTGAACTAGGCTACCCGGAATGATCGCTCTCCCCCGTACGCTCGCCCGCGCGGTCGGCCTCGCCCTCCTCGCGGGTGCGGTCCTCTGTGCGCCCCTCGCGCGCGCCGAGGAGGCGCCGATCAGCGACCAGGCCCGCGCCCATTTCAAGGCCGGTGTTTCGCTCCTGCAGGACCCGGACGGCGAGCGCGTCGAAGAGGCCTACCGCGAGTTCAAGGCCGCCTACGAGATGAGCCTGTCGCCAAAAATCCTTGGAAACATGGGTTTTTGCGCCATGAAGCTCGAGCGCGACGGCGAGGCCATCGAGGCCTACACGCGCTACCTGCGCGAGGTCACCGACCTCGGGGCCGAGGAGCGCGCGCAGATCGTCCGCGACCTGCAGACCCTCAGCGTCGGCGTCGTCGCGGTGCAGCTCACCGTGACCGGCGCGCCCGCGGGCACGAAGGTCATCGTGACCGACGTGCGCACCCCCGTGAAAGGCGAGCGCGTCACCAACGCGTACGTCCTGCCCGCCGACCACAAGCTCGTCGTCGGCCTCCGCTCGGGGCACCACGTGCTCACCGCGCGCGCGCCGGGGTTTCAGGACGAACCGTGGGAAATGGAGGCGCTCTCGGGCTCGAAGGAGACCCGCTCGCTCACGCTGAAGCCCCGCGCGAGCGCGGTCGTGGCCCCGGTCCCGCCGCCCACTCCCCGGGAGCCGAGTCCTGCGGAGGAGCCCTCCCCGAGCCGCGTGCCCTGGGTGATCGCCGGCGCGGGCGCCGCGGTCATGGCGGCCGGCGCCGTCACCGGGATCGTCGCGCTCGGCAAGGAGAGCGACATCGCGAGCCAGTGCCCGAGCGACCTGTGCCCTGCCACGTTCGACCTCGCTGGCGCGCGCTCGTCGGCCAAGACCTTCATTGGCGTGACCGACGTCCTCCTCATCGGCGGCGGCGTCCTCGTCGCCGGCGGGATCACCTGGGCGCTGCTCGCACCCAGCCCGAAACCACGAGAGCGAGGCGCGCTCGGGGCGCCCGCGCTCGCTGCCGCCTGCGGACCCACCGGGTGCTCCGCGACCGCGAAGGTGAGCTTCTGATGCGCGCCGAAAAAAACAAGAAGCTCAGCATGTTACGCGCGGCTTCCACCGCGGCGGCGTTCGGTCTCGCGGCCCTCGCCGTGCCCGGTTGCTTTCTCGCCACCGACGTCGATCGCTTCCGCGAGACGCCGCCCAACACGTCCAAGTTCTTCGACCTGAGCTTCACGATCACGGGGGCCGACTCGCACGTCGACGAGACCTTCGAGCTCCGCGTCGTCGACAGGCAGAAGAACATCATCGCGATGCTCCGCGCGTCGCCGCTCGGGGGGCGGGACGCGACGTTCAACCTGCCCTCGTCGCTCCCCAAGACCGGCGGGCTCCGCCTCGTCTTCTGGGCCGACCACAACAACTCCGGGGCGTTCGACCAGGCGCCGCTGCCGTTCGATCACAGCTGGTTCGTCGACGTCGACCCGTTCGTCCCGAAGGACCCGGCCAGCAACCTGGTGAAGATCGAGTTCGAGCACAACACGGCGTTCGTCCCGGTGGAGGGCAAGGAGATCGGCGGCCCGGCGGAGGTCAGCTTCTCGGGCATGCGGGGCCAGCTCGGGAGGCGCGCGCAGGTGAGCATCTCCGACGCGAACTCGAAGCAGCTCGTGGGCGTGCTCCGCGCCACGAAGATCACCCAAGACGCCTTCACGCTGCGCCTCCCCGGCATCGTCGATCCGGGGGCGGGCACGCGCTACTCGGTGCTGGTCACCCTCGACGACGGCACCCCCGCCGCGGGGGGGCTCGAGGGCTACCGCTTCGAGCGCGCGAGCGAGCTCGCGGGGCTCAAGCTCACGTTCGACCCGACGAAAGACCAAGCCACGAAGACGACCGAGGCCCTCCCGCGGCCCTGAGCGTTGCGGCGCGGCGTCGGCTGCCGCCGAGCGGGCGCGACGCGTCGCGTTGGTGTACACTCGCTCCCGCGAGGGAAACGTGAGCTTCGAGCCGGGCGACGTAGTCGAGGACAAGTACCGCATCGTGCGCACCATCGGCGCGGGCGGCATGGGCGCCGTGTACGAAGGCGTGAACGTGCGCATCGGTCGCCGCGTGGCGATCAAGGTGATGCACGGCGAGGCCTCCAAGGTGCCCGACCTGCGCCGCCGCTTCGCGCGCGAGGCCCGGGTCGCCGCCAAGATCGGCTCGGCGAACATCTGCGACGTGCTCGACCTCGGCGATCTCCCCGACGGCAGCTCGTACCTGGTCATGGAGTACCTCGTCGGCGAGTCGCTCGACGACCGCATCACCGCGCGCGTGCGCATGCCCGCGTCCGAGATCGCGCTCATCGCCCTCCAGCTGCTCGACGGGCTCTCGGCGATGCACGGCGCCGGCATCGTCCACCGCGACCTCAAGCCCGCCAACATCTTCCTCACGTCGCCCAGCCTCCGCACGACGGGCGAGGGGCGCGAAGTAGTCAAGATTCTTGACTTCGGCATCTCCAAGTTCCAGACCCAGCTCGACGGCGACGAGGCGCAGACCGCGACGGGAACGCTCATGGGCACGCCGCTCTACATGTCCCCGGAGCAGTCGCGGGGCGTCGGCGATCTCGACGGCCGCTCCGACCTCTACTGCGTCGGCGTCATTCTTTACAGGGCGCTCGCCGGCGACCACTGCTTCGAGGCGGCGAACATCCCCCAGCTCCTCTTCAAGACCGCCATCGAGCCGCCGATCCCGCTGCTGCCGCGCGTGGAGCCTGCCGATCACAGCTTCGTGCCGATCGTCGAGAAGGCGATGGCCAAGGCGCCCGACGATCGCTACCAGACCGCCCGGGAGCTCCGCGACGCCATCGAGGCGTGGCTCCTCGCGGAGCACCCCATGGAGCTCCTGCCGCCGGCCGCCGCGCACCTCGACGGCCTCGTCCTCGGCGGATCGGGCTCGTACCCCAACGTGGTGGTGCCGTCGGCCACCGCCGCGATCACCCCGCAGCCGCTGAGCGCGTCCGGCTCCGGACCCGTCGTCGCCGCCGCCGCCGCCGCCAACACCGGCAGCGCCTGGGAGAAGAAGGTCAGCGGCGAGGTGAGCGCCCTCGCGGCCTCCCTCGCGCCAGCGGCCTCGGCCGCCACGATCGCGAGCCCGGGCTCGCAGCCGGAGCTCACCACGGCCCCGCCGAGCGTGCACACGCCGGCGCCTTCGCAGCCCCCGGCAGGCGCGAGGCGCGGTCCCCGGCTCGCGGTCGCGGGGGTCGCCGCGGCGCTCGCGCTCGCGCTCGTGGCCGTCGGCGTGCAGCGCACGACGGCGAGTGGGGCCACCGCGCCGCCGCCGAGCGCCGGCCCGTCGGTGCCCAGCGCCGCCCCGAAGCCCAGTGAGGCGCCGCCCCAGCTCGCGTCCGCCGCGTCCGCCGCGTCCGCCGCGTCCGCCGCGTCCGCCGCGCGTCCGCCGCGGCCACGGGCGCGCCCTCGGCCGAGGTCTCCGCCGCTCCGGCCACCCCGAAGCCCCCGGCCGCTGCGCACGCGGCGGCGACCAAGCCGGGCCCCGCCGCGGCCACGCCGGTCGCGGTCACTCCGCCTCCAGCGGCTCCGTCGGCCAGCGCGAAGCCGGGTCGCAAGATCCGCACGGAGCTCTGACTCCCTCGACGATCCCCGTTCGCGCGCCTCGAGGGAGACTTCTCGTTCGTTCCGTGAGCTGGCACGCAGCTACGGCTCTATCCGCGGATCCTTGGATTGCCTCCGACCGAACGGTGGCCGTGGATCCGACGTCGCGTGCTCGCGCGCGCATCGCGGCTACTGCTGGGCGCAGTTCTCGAATCGGATCTGGGCCTCGGTCTCGCAAGTCTTCACGCCGTTGTCCGTGCTGACGGCCCTCGGGCAGCGCACGCCCATCCAGATGCGCCCGGGGGCCACGCCGGCCTTCGGGGCCACGTCGTAGGTGGCCTCGCAGTCCCGCTGTTCGAACCGACCCAAGTCGGCGTTGACGAAGGTCATCGCCACGTTGGGCTGCGGGACCGGCGTGGCGGTGAAGCGTCCGCTCACGGTCACCGTGCCGCCGCGCGGGCCAGTGAGCGCAGCCGAGCCGCTCACGCGGAAGTCGCTCCCCTCGGCCACCACGCTGCACGCCACCGACACCGCGCCCCCGCCCTCGGCGGAGCCGTGGTCGACCGGACGAGGCCCGGTGCCCGGGCCGCCGAAGTTGCCAATCGTGAGCCACTCGCGGGGCGAAATCTGGCAGGCGGCCTGCGCGTTCGAACCGGGGCGAATCTCCGAGCTGACGATCACCCGCGCGATCGCCGCCGGCCCCGCGTCAGGCACCGAGCTCGGGGATTCAGAGCTGCACGCGCTCAGCAAGACGAGCGAGAGACTCGGCGCCAGCCAGGAGGTTCGTTGCACGGCGCCAGAGTGCACCAGGTTCGACGCGTGAGCCAGGGCCGCCACCACGCCCGCGCGCGTCGGCGCGGCGCGGCGACCACGACGCAGGCACGGCGAACACGCGCCCGTACCGGAGCACCTGTACCGGTACGATTTTCGGCGCCTCCGATGTCGGTTTTCTCAATGGTTACGTGGGATAAGTGCTTGGCACGGCGCGCGCAATAGGGGGCAGCATGAACAAGCTCAACGCCGCCCTCCTCGCCCTCTCCTTCACCGCCCTCTCCAGCGTCATCGGCTGCTCCGCCCCGACCGGCGACGCCTCGGAGGTGCCCTCGGCCGCCGAGACCCCCCGCGTGGCGAAGCGCCACAGCGTCGTTGTCGGCGAGGACCACGAGATCGTCGCCCGCCGCGACGCGCTCCGCCCCAAGCGGTCCTTCGGCGTGAAGGCGCTCGCGTCCCAGGCGCCCGCCGGGCCCTCCGTCTTCGTCCGCTCGAGCGGCACGGTGGTCGCCAACCCGCGCACCGACGCGGCGCTCACCATCGCCCTCGCCCGCAACGTCTCGGGGGCTCCGGCGGCGGTGGCGGCGGGCGGTGTGGTCTCGTCCGATCCGAGCGTCGCGACAGCGACGGTGGCGGGCGCCGAGCTCGCGGTGACGCTCACGGGCAAGCTCGGCAACACCTTCCTCACCACCTTCGACGCCGCGGGCAACGCCACCGCGAAGGTGATGGTGCTCTCGGCCCTCCCGATGCCCGGCACGGCCATCATCGACGACGAGGCGCTCGAGCCCTCGGCCCTCCAGCTTGGCACCTACGGCGTGCCCGAGCAGCTCGCGACCGACTTCGCCAACGGCACGAACGACGCCGCCCTCGCGGCGCTCTACGCGGCGACCCCGGGCTCCACCGACCGCGTCGGCGCGATGACCTTCGCGAGCCAGGACACCTACCGCCGCTTTGCCCAGGCCGCGATCGACGCGGTCGGCACGGGCCCGAGCGGCGTCCGCGCCATCTACTTCCCCAAGAAAGACCTGCTCGTCACCACGGTGCGCGGCGACATGACCGGCAGCGGCACCCCGGGCGGCGCGTACGAGGTCTCGATTGGCGCGGCGGTCTCGCAGGCCGACTTCGCGAGCTACGTCGACTTCGGCGGCGTGCTCACCTCGAGCCCGCTGCACGACGCGAGCGCGGTCGAGAGCGGCGCGCTCTCCTTCACCAAGGCGGGCGCGAGCCTGAGCGCGACCGCCCCGGTCACCGTGGGCGTGGTGCTCGCCGATGGCCGCAAGGTGATGGCTTCGGACGCGACGTTCGCCGAGGCCGAGAAGCAGGCGGTGCGGCACCTGGTGGCCTACCCGCAGCCCGGCGAGCCGCTCGGCGAGGCGCTCACCTGCGAGACCTCGAAGTCGGCGGGCAAGATCGACTGGAGCGCGCTCTACTCGACCGCCGAGACCAAGCTCGTCGCCGACGCGAAGTGGAACGGCGGCAAGCCGAGCATCGCCCTCGACCTCACCCCCCACGTGCGCGTGGGCGGCCAAATCGGTTTCGCCGGCAGCTTCGAGGGCACGTGCGAGAAGACCATGTTCGAGGTGCCGGTCGCCGAGTGGGGCATCCCGCTCTTCGGCAACGTGGCGGTGAACGCGCCGGTGAAGGTCGAATTCTCGGTGAAGGCCAACGGCTCGGTCACGGTGATGACCCCACGCGTCGAGCTCGGCAGCGCCAAAGACACCACCAAGCCCGGCAAAATCGGCTTCTCCTACGCGGTGGGCGGCAAGTTCACGGTGGACCGCGACCTCGCCATGACCACCGCCTACACCTCGCTCGGCGCGGTCGAGGGCTCGGCGCAGGGCAACGCGCACGTCGAGGTGGAAGCGGGCATCGCCGCCGCCCTCGGGCTCGAGGCGCAGGTGAAGGCCTGGATCTTCAAGGCGAGCGTGCGCGCGGACCTGGGCGACGTGGTGTTCGGAGTGAAAGACGAGGCCGACCTCACCGTGTACCCCGCGAGCCTGACCTACGACGCCTCGAACGCCTTCGAGCTCGGCCTCTTCCCGCACCTCGCGCCCACGCTGCACGTCGACACCTCGTTCTTCCACAAGTCCTTCAACCTCTTCACGGTCGACCTGGGCGACATCTCCTTCTACGACGAGCGCTCCACTCCCAAGGGCCAGAAGCTCTTCACCAAAGAAGCCGCGACCCAGACCAAGACCCAAGACGGCACTCCGGTCATCTACGTGCAGGCGAGCGACCGCATCGAGATCCGGGACCTGGGTGACATCGCGAGCGTCGAGTCGGTGGTGCTGAACTGGGCAGGTGCAGAGTACAAGCGCTTCGTCGACCCGCAGCTCGCGGCGGGCCTGTCGGGGGCGACCATCAACATGACCGGCCTCGACCCGGCCAAGCTGGCCCACGCCTACCAGGCCAGCGGAACTGGCACCCTGCTCGGCCAGTCGAACCTCGACGTGCACATGAAGAACGGCACGACCGTCCGCGTCTTCCTCGGCACGGGGATGTGAGTCAAGACGGCGGCGGAGCTCGGCGCCGAGCCGGGAGGCTACCAGCCCCTGCCCGCGCGTCGCATTTCGGGCGGTGCCCTTGCGCAGCGTGAGGTCGGCGCTGACGCCCTGCACCAGGACGCGCAGCCGCACCTGGGTGCGGCTCGAAAGCCTCCTCGGCGCGCAGCGGCCACCCAGCGGTGTGCTAGGGTGGGCGACGACATGGATGTCCACCCCGGGGGGCTGCTTCGCGCGGGTGTCGTGCTCGCGTGTGTGGGCGTCCTCTCTGCCTGTGAGGGCGTGGTCGACCAGGAAGGCTTGAAGAGAGCCGCCTGGGCAATCCTGGTCATCCTCGCTCTTCTCCACGCGGCGTACGGGCTCGTCTGGCTCGCCCTGACTTTCGCGAGCGTGAAGTTGCTCAGGAAGGGACTGCGGAACGGGTCGCGCGTGAGCTGCGCTCTCGGCGCGTGCGTCGGTGCCGTCGGGGCCATCGAAGCGGTGCTTCCACCTCTCTTGTGGGATTTTCCCATCTTCGACTGGCGGAAGGGGCAGATGCCGCTTCCAGGTGCAGCGATGGCGTGCGCTTCGGTGGCTCTCGTCCTGGCCGGAGGCATCGGCATCGGCATCGTCGGCGCGCGAACGCCCAGGCGCCGGTGACTCCTCCACACGGCGAGCGCTGATACCAGGCATCACCAGACATCCTGCTCGCGGACGAGCCCCTCACGGGGGAAGGACCTACACTCGCCGCCCCATGGGAACTGTGTTGGTCGTCGTCGTGCTGCTCGTCGCTGGTGTCTTCGGGCTCTTCGCGTTGGTGCGCTGGCTCTCACGGTCGCTGCACGGCCACCCCGAAGCCCCCGGCCGCTGCGCACGCGGCGGCGACCAAGCGGGCCCCGCCGCGGCCACGCTGGTCGCGGTCACTCCGCTTCCAGCGGCTCCGTCGGCCAGCGCGAAGCCAGGTCGCAAGATCCGCACGGAGCTCTGACTCCTCGACGATCCCCCGTTCGCGCGCGTCAGCCCCGTCACCCGAGGCCGAGGAAGGCGCGCATGCGATGGAGCTCGTCATCCAGAGCGGCGCGAAACGCCGCGCTCGAGGGGGCGTGCGCCCACGAAGCCGACGTCGGGGACGAGACGCCCTCCGGTGACCGCCAGGTTGGCCCAGCCGATCACGCGGTCTCGCCACAGGAGCGGGAGCGCGTAGTGACCTCGCAGGCGGTCCTTCGCGGGGGTGTAGGCCTCGAAGCGGTAGGACCAGCCCCAGAAGCGCTCGAAGCGCGCGCGGTCCCACACGACGGGATCGAAGGGCGCGAGGAGCCACACGCGCTCCTCGACGTCGTCACGCTCGGACGCCTTCACGCGCTCGTCCGCGGGCCAGTACCAGATCGCGCCCTCGACCTCGGCGGAGGCGAGGCGAGCCCGGGCGCGCTGCACCGCCGCGGCCCGGTGGGCCCGCCACTGCGGCACCCCTCCGCACAAGAAGCGTGCAAGCTGCATCAATGTGGAGGCCGGCAGCGGCGCGTAGGTGCGCACGACCAGGTCGAGCAGAGCGTCGAACGTGGCGCCGCCGTCGCGCGCGGGCGCGTGCGCGCGCTCGCGCGCCGCGTAGAGCCGCGTCGTCCCCTCGCGCCGGGCCACGCGCAGGAGCCCCACGTAGTGCATGCCGTCCAGGAGCTCCGTGCTCGCGTTGGAGGTCCCGCCGAACCAGCTCTTGATCTTGCCATGGGCGAAGCGCGCGTCCACCTCACGGGGGTGGACGACGCCGCGGTCACGGACGAACGCGAGCACCTCCCGCGCGCGCTCTTGGCGCGCCTCGTCCCACGGTCGCCTCGGCTCGCGCGGGTGCATGAGCGCCTGGGTCTTGCGGTGCAAGTAGCCGTAGTTGATGAGGAAATCCTCCTCGATAGGCGACCTGGTGGAGCGCCGGTCGAGGTCCCCTCCGCGCGGTAGCCCTCCACGCGCGGGCGGAGGATCAGGTCTTGGGCGCGGGCCGGGGCGCGGAGCGGATCGGCCTGCACGAAGCCGAGGCGCGCGACGGCGCGTGAGCGTCGTAGGAGCGAAGAGGCCCGCGCGACGGCGTAGCGGCGGAGCCTCGTCCAGCGTCGGCGCGGGCACGCGGGGCCGCTAAAACGACTTCAAGTTCGGGAGCATTCGCTTCGAGATCACGACGCGCTGGATCTGCCCCGTGCCCTCGAAGATGTCGTAGACCTTGATGTCGCGGAACCACTTCTCGAGCAGCTGGTGCTCGCCCTGGATCGAGCCCTCGGTGCCGCAGATCTCGATGGCCTCGAAGCACGCGCGGATCGCGGCCTGCCCCGCCGAGGGCCTTCGCCATGCTCGCCTCCTTTCGCGTTGGCGATGCCTTGGTCGGCGAGCCACCGGCCCGCCAGGTCACGAGGCGCGCGGCGTCGAGATCGCGGCCCACCTGCGCGAGGCGCTCCGCGATAGCCGAATAGCGCGGCATGGGGCGGGCGAGGGCGTAGTGCTCTTGCACGAAGCCGCGCGCGTACTCGAAGGCCGCGCGCCCGATCCCTAGCGCCATCGCGGCGACGATGGGGCGCGTGTTGTCGAAGGTCTTCATGGCGGTCATGAAGCCCTCCTTCGAGGCGTAGCTGGCCTCCCCGCCGAGGAGGCCTCCTCGGGGACACGGCAGTCCTCGAACACGAGCTCGGCGGTCTCGCTCGCGCGGAGCCCCATCTTGTCCTCGATCTGGCCGACCGAGAACCCGGGCGTCCCCTTCTCGACGACGAACGCCCTGTGCCCCGCGCGCCCCGCGGCCGGATCCACCGTCGCGAACACCACGTTCCACGACGCCCGCGCGCCGTTCGTGATGTAGCACTTGCGCCCGTTGAGCACCCAGCCGCGGCCGTCCTTGCGGCAGCTCGTGCGGATGCCCGCCACGTCGCTCCCGGCGCCGGGCTCCGGTGAGGGCGTACGCGCCCCACTTCGAGCGGCCCCGACATGTCCTTGAAGATGCCGAAGAAGCGCTTCTTCTGCTCCTCGGTCCCGCTGCCGCGCACCGGCGGCCCGCCGAGCCCCGGCCCCGGCATGCAGAGCGGGAGCGCGGCGTCGCCCCACGCGAGCTCCTCGGTGACGAGCAGCGTGTCGAGGTTCTTCATCCCGAAGTTGCCAGAGCTCTCCCTCGGGCCCTCTTCGCGCTTCGCGCTGGCGGTGAGGCTCGTGTTGAGCGTCGCCATGGTGCGCAGGAACTGCTCGGGGATGCCGTGCCCGCGGTCCCACGAGAGGCTCTGGGGGCGGATGACGTGCTTCGCGAGCCCGCGGAGGTTCTCGCGGAGCGCCTGCTGCTTGGGAGTGAGAGAGACCTCGAGGGCCATCGGTGTCCTGACTTTCAGTCGCGTGATTCGTTCGTGGAGCGTCGCGAGCGGCGGGCGCCCAAGGCGCCGGCCGGCCCATTCGCAAACGAGATGAGCCTAGATCAGCCTAAATGAGCGTGGACTGGCTCTCGGCCGTGGGGAGCACGAGCCCGAGGGAGGGCGGAATGCCCAGCTCCGAGGCGCACGCGAGCTGGTCGGCCTGCGAGGAGGTGAGCACGCAGAGCTGAAGCTGCTTCGCGTCGCGCATGAGCTTCTCGACGGGGTAGTCACGCATGAAGCCCGCGCCGCCGTGGAGCTGCACCGCCGAGTCGCCCGCGCGCATGACGGCCTCGAGCGCGAACGACACGGCGTACCCGGTGCGGAGGAGGCACTCGCGCTCCGGAAGCCCCGTGTCCCACGCCGCGGCCGCGCGGTGCACGAGCGCGCGCGCCGACTCGACGTCCATCGCGCGGTCGGCCACGGTGAACGCGACGGCCTGGAAATGGCCAATCGGCTTCCCGAACGCGTGCCTCGTGTCGACGTAGTCGCGCGTGACGCCGAGCGCCTCGCGGGAGAGGCCCACGGCCCGCGCCGCCACGAGGAGCGCCTCCTTCGCCAAGAAGCGCAGCAGGGACGCGGAGAACGACTCGCCGCCGGTGAGGCGCGCCTCCTCGGCCACCGCCACGCAATCGAGCACGACCGAGCCCACCGACATCGCGTCGAGCCCGAGGGTGGTCTCTCGCGGCCCGAGGGACAGGCCATCTTGGTCGCGCCGCACGATGAAGGCGCCGAGTCCGTCCCAGCCGGCGGCCTCGTCGACCTGGGCGAACACCACGAACACCTCCGCGCGATCGGCGTTTCGAACGTAGCTCTTCGCGCCGCTCAGCAGGTATCCGGCCGACGTGGGCGTCGCCGTGGTGGCGAGACCGGGGCGGTCGGCCAGCGCGCGCGCCTCGCCGAACGCCACGGCGCCGAAGCGCTCGTGCCCGCCCTCGGCGACGAACGGGGCGAGCAGGGTGTCGCGCTGGGAAGGGGAGGCGAGCTCGGCGATGCAGGTCGCGAGCGCGCCCGGGCCCGCGAGCGCGAACGCCGCCCCCGCGTCGCCGGCGGCGATCTCCTCCTCGAGCAGCACCGCGGTGCGGAGGCCGAGGCCAGGCCGCCCGCCGACTCGGGCACGGTGAGCAGCCCGAGCCCGAGGTCGAACGCGGCGCGGCGCGTCTCGGCCGACAGCTCGCGGGCCACCTCGTGGGCGCGGATCCGCGGGCGCAGCGTGGCGGTCGCGAGCTCCGCCACAGAGCGCATCATGTGGGTCTCGTCTTCAGTGGGGGAGAACGAAATCATTCCGGCACCTCGGCCGAAAGGTTTACGTGCGAACCATTCGTGTGGCAAGGAACGGGCCGGGAGCCACCACCCAAACTTTCCATTCGCGGCCGCTTGACAGCGACCCGCCCGCCGCATATAGGTTCCGCCCCGCTGGGAAACCGGCGGCTGTCGACCCGCAAAGGACCCTCTGCATCATGTCTACCCCCGAAGCGGCCCCCAAGAAGCTCGCAGGACGCACCTACTCGGCAAGCAAGGAGCAGGCGGCCGCGTCCCGCGCCTGGTTCGTCGTCGACGCGACCGACAAGCCCCTCGGGCGCCTCGCGAGCGAGGTGGCGCGTGTCCTCCGCGGCAAGCACAAGCCCACCTACACCCCACCAGGACACGGGCGACTTCGTCATCGTCGTGAACGCTGGCAAGGTGAAGCTCACGGGCAACAAGCTCGACAAGAAGTTTTACTATCGCCACTCGGGCATCCCGGGCGGCTTCCGCGCCGAGGCCTATCGCGATCTCCTCGATCGCAAGCCCGAGTTCCCCGTCGAGAAGGCCGTGAAGGGCATGCTGCCCAAGAACGTGCTCGGCCGCGAGATGTTCGGCAAGCTCAAGGTCTACGCCACCCCGGATCACCCGCACGCGGCCCAGAAGCCGCAGGCCCCTCACCGTCAATCTCTGAGAGACTCACGACCATGGCACAAGACCGCACCTACGCCACGGGCAAGCGCAACACCGCCATCGCCCGCGTCTGGCTCGCCGCCGGCACCGGACGGCTCTCGGTGAACGCCCGCCCCGCCGACAGCTACTTCGAGCGCGAGACCTCGCGCATGATCGCCCGTCAGGCGCTTTCGAGCCTCGTCGAGGCCCTCGAGCAGTTCGACATCATGACCACCGTCAAGGGCGGCGGTCACTCGGCGCAGGCCGAGGCGATCCGGGCACGGCATCTCCGCGCGCTCTGCCTGCTCGACCCCGAGAAGCGCACCGTGCTCAAGCGCGCCGGCTTCCTCACGCGCGACGCGCGCAAGAAGGAGCGCAAGAGTCGGTCAGCCGGGCGCCTGCAAGCGCTTCCAGTACTCGAAGCGGTAGTATTCCGCGCGACACCTCGCGAGCCGCGGCGCGCCTCTTGGCGACCGCGGCTCGTCGTGTTTGTGCGTGCGGTTGCTCGGAGTCCCGCCGCGTTCGTTCGCTCGCCGAGCCCGTCGCTCCCGTGCTAAGTCCTCTGTCCCCGCCATGAGACCGCTCGCCTCCATCGCCCGTGTGCTCGCCGCCACCGCGCTCGCCTTCGGCGTGCTCGCGAGCAAGGCGCGTTCGGCCGGGGCCGCCATCGTCGAGCGCGTCGTCGCGGTCATCGGCGAGCGCCCGATCCTCCTGTCGGAGCTCCGCCATCGCGCGCGCCCTCACCTCATCGCGATCGCGGCGCAGGCGCCCTCTCCGGCGCAGCAGGCGGCCGCGGAGTCGGAGAAGATCCGCGAGCTGCTCACCCGCATGATCGACGATCGCCTCGAGGAGATCGCCGCCGACAAGGCGAGGCTCTCCGTCTCGGCCGAAGAGGTCGACGCGGGCATCAAGAACGTGGCCGCCTCCCAGCGCATGGGGTGCCCGGAAGCTCCTCGCGGAGGCCGCGCGCCAGGGCCTGTCGGAGCAAGACTACCGCGACGAAATTCGCCGGCAGCCCCTCGAGGGGAAGCTCGATTCAGCTGCGCGTGCGCGGCGGGTGCGCGTCACCGAGACCGACGCCCGCGCGGCCTACACTCGGTGGCTCCGCGACTTCGGCGGCGACGTGGTCATCGAGCCGCGCATCCTCGCGCTCCGCATCCAGCAGGGCGCCACCGCCCAAGACATCCAGGTGCGCGAGACCTTCGCGCAGGACCTCGCCATGCGCGCGCGCAAGGGCGAAGACTTCTGCAAGCTCGTCGCCCAGTACTCCGACGACACGCAGACCAAGACCACCTGCGGCTCGCGCGGTCCCCAGCCCATGCAGGCGCTCTTCCCGCCGCTCCAGGAGCTCGTGAAGAAGCTCGGCGCCGGCGAGACCGGCGAGCCGCTCCGCTTCGGCAACGAGGCGATCCTCATCGTGCAGGTCCGCGACGCGGCGCACGTCCCCAAGTTCGAAGAGGTGAAGGACGCGATGCTCGAGCGCGCGTTCAGCGAGGCGATGGAGCGCCAGCGGAAGGCCTGGCTCCAAGAGCTGCGCCGCGGCCTCTACATCGACGTGCGCCTGTAGCCCCTCCATCGCGCTTCACTCTGCCGAGTTTGAGGAGCAACTGTCTTTCTGCCGGGGGTGAACGATTTTTTCGGGGGCGATTTGGGGCGTGGGACGGCTACCGCGCCGACGGGCGACTTCGCGCGGGGCGGCGCGCGTAGGCGGCTTGCTTGCTCGTCGTCGGGTGCCTGCGGGCGGACCGGGACCCCGCCGCCTGAGCCCGAGGGCGCGAGAGGGGAACCTGCGTTCGTTCCTTCGTCGCAGCCCTCAGGGGGCGGGCGAGCGCGAGGCCCAGCTGCCAACCGCGACCCGTTCGAAGGATCGCGTTCACCGCCATGAGCACCCTTGTGCATGCAGGCGGTTGAGGGCGACCTTCTTCGGCTTCCTACGGCGAGGAGGCGAGCGTAGAAGGCCTTGATCGTGGGGTTGTGCTGCGCCGCCACAGTCGCGGTCATGTAGAGGACGGCTCTCACACTGGCGCGGCCTCCCCAGATGGTGCGCTTGCCGCGCATCGTCCCACTGTCGCGGTTCAGCGGGGCGAGCCCGACGAGCGCGGAGATCTTCTTGCGGTCGAGCGTGCCGAGCTCGGGCAGCGATGCGAGAAGCGTGGAAGATACAACCGGACCGATGCCGGGAACCGACTGGAGCAGGTCATCTTTCTCGCGCCAAATGGGGCTCTTTCGCACGCTCCGCCCGATGTCGTCATCGAGCTCTTTGATCTGCTTCTGCAGCCACTCGATGTGCTTCTTGAGACCTGCCTTGGTCGCGTTCGAGGCGCAGACGCGCAGACGATGTCTCTCCGCCACGAGCATGTCCACGAGCTGACGACGGCGTACCACCAAGGCCTCGAGCTCGCGGCTCGCCTCGTCGGGCAACGGTCGCACCTCGGGTCGCAGCGCATCGGCAAAATGCGCGAGCACTGCCGCGTCGATGGCGTCGGTCTTCGCTAGCCGGCCTGTCGCCTTCGCGAAGTCACGGGCCTGCCTTGGGTTGATGACTACGACCGGCAGCTTCGCCGTTGCGATGGCTGCGGCGACCGGCACCTCGAGCCCTCCCGTCGCCTCCATCACGATGAGCGTCGGCTTGAGCGGTTTCAAATATTCGAGCAGCGCCTCGCGCTCCCCATCCCTATCGAAGCGCCTCGCGTGCCCGTCCGGACGTACGAACACGTCCACGTGGGCCCCCGAGACGTCGATGCCTACGAATCGATTGATCGGTTCCATCTGCCTGCCTCCCTGTGGCGGGCGGCCTCTGACGCAACCCTTCCTTGAAGATACGAGCTCGGGCTCAGGCAACTGTACGGGTTTACGTCAGAGGACGAGACCTCGGCGACCATGCTCCACAACCGGTCTTCGAGACCAAGGGGCCAGCGGACTGCCGAGGTCTGCCTCCAACGCTTCAAAGATAGCTCCGGACCGAGATACAAGGGGCCCTCCGGCTAGGCCCCGAGGACCACGAAGAGCCTGCCGTCTTCCATGGTCCCCGCGTCGGCCACCCGATGGTTGGGGTCTCCAGTCGACGCCCAGCCGCGAACCATCTCCCAAAGCTGCGCCTGAACCACCGGTGAGTCCGCGTGCTCCGGCAGGAGGAAGTACAGACGAAGCGGGATGTTCAGGTGCTCCTGGGAGGCCTCGAACATCACGCCAAGCTCGTCACGCTCCAGCTCCCGTCCGACCCTATACTTGCCTTGGACGAGAGTCCCCATGACAGGCAGTGGGCCCACGGGCGTTCTCACCGTTTCGACCGGCGCCCGCCCGGCGCCCTCCTCGACGAAGACCACGAAGGGTCTGCCGTCTTCCATCGTCCCCGCGTCGACCACCCGATGGTTGGGGTCCCTGGTCGATGCCCAGCCGCGAACCCTCTCGAACAACCGCGCCTGAGCCGCCTGGGAGTCGGCGTGCTCTGGCAGCAGGAAGTACAGACGAACGTGGGCGTCCAGTCCCTCGTGGAAGCCTTGGAACGTCGCGCCAAACTCGTCACGCTCCAGCTCCCGTCCGACCCTGTACTTGCCTTGGACGAGATCCCCCATGAGAGGCAGTGGGCCCACGGGCGCTCCCGGCGAACCCGCCGTTCCCCCCGGCGCATTCCCCACGCCATGTTCGACGTCCCATGGATTCCCTGACGCGCCTGACGCGCCTGACCTGCCTGACGCGCCTGACGCGCGAGAGCGCGAGAGCGCCAAGCCGACGGCCGCGCTCCCGCCGACAAGCATGAGGACGGCGAAGACGGTGGGGCTCTTGCTCGGCTGGTATGGCGGAGCGGGGTCGGGGGCCGCCACGGCTTCCCCGACGGGAGCCTGCGGAGCGGCGGGAGTCGGGATGCTCCACCCCCCCGCCGGGCGCACGACGCCGGGCGCAGGGGATGGCGGTCTGGGGGCAGGCCGTGGCGTACTCACGCGCGGCGAGGCGACGGCCGCAGGACGGGGCGGCGGTGCGGCGAACGACTGCCCACCACCCGGGCGATAGGCCCACGCGGGGAGCCGTTCAGCAGAGCGAGCACGAGCCCACAAGCTAGCGCGAGCACGAACGAGCGGAGGCTCCTCCGACGCGAACCTCGCAGCCGCGGTCCGTCCTCCGAGTCGCCGTGCGACGCGGCGAGCGAGCCACCGCCGCCAGCGGTCGCGAGGTCCGAGAGCCAGCTGAGGAGCTTCTGTCGCATGGTGTGCCTCTGGGAAGGCAATACGCAACCCGCGTGCCGTGATCGGTTCCTTGGAATGTCGGCAAATGTCGGCAAAGGCCTGTCTGACGGGCCCGCCCTGGTGCAGTCCGGCACCGGCGCCGGGGATCCACAAGGCGCCTTTCGTCGATCCGGCGCGCGCCCCATGTCTCGTCCGCCCGCGATCGCTTACGTTCCGGGCATGGTCTACCGCGAGAACATGCAAGCGAGCCCCGGGCGAGCGGCGTGCCTATGCCACGCGACCGAAGGGAGCACGGCGTGAACGACGCCAAACGACCGCGGGTGGGGAGCATCGTCTGGGTGCGCGTGGCCCGATGGCCGGGCGGACCCCACACCGATCACGCCGCCCTCGTGACGCGGGTGTCGCCGACGGGCAACGTCGACCTCGCCAGCTTCGAGCCCGGGCGAACGGAGCTCACCACGATGGGCGACCGCTCCTTCGACCCCACCGGCCAAGAGCTCGGCACATGGCGCTGGCCCGAGGACTGACCCGAGTCGTCGCGAGCTGCGGCCTGCGCCTGCGGTGGCTCAGCCCCCGAGCTTGCGCTCGAGGGCCTCGAGGTGGCCGCGCACCTCGGGGTCGCTCTCGCGGAGCCCCTCGATCTTTCGCACCGCGCTCATCACCGTCGTGTGGTCGCGGTTTCCGAACGCGCGCCCGAGCTCGGGTAGCTCGACTTCAGCCGCTGCTTGCACGGTACATGGCGACGTGACGGGCGAACGCGATGCTCTTGTGGCGGTCCTTCGAGCACGGCTCGCGCTCGGTCAGCTTGAAGTGGTGGCAGACCTCACGCTGGACGTCTGCGACGCCCGTCTCGCTCACGCGCGGCATCGACGCCGAGAGCTCGGCCCGCACGAAGTCGACGTCGATCGGTCGGTGCAGGAGGCTCGACTTCGCGAGCAGCCGGATGAGCGCCCCCTCGAGCTCTCGCACGTTGCTGCGCACGGCCTGCGCGAGCAGGAGCACGACGTTCGGCTCGAGCTCGACGTTCTCGGCCGCGGCCTTCTTGCGCAGGATGGCGACGCGCGCGTCTCGAGCTCGGGCCCCTGGATGTCGGCGACGAGCCCCCACGTGAAGCGCGACACGAGGCGCTCTTCCATGCGCTCGAGGTGCTGCGGGTAGCGATCGCTCGTGACGATGATCTGCTTGTCGGCCTGGTGGAGCGCGTTGAACGCGTGGAAGAACTCTTCCTGCGTCTGCGTCTTGGAGGCGAGGAACTGGATGTCGTCGACCAACAGGAGATCGCACCGGTCGCGGTAGCGCGCCCGGAACTCGCCCATCTTGTTCTCTTTGAGCGCCTCGACGAACTCGTTCACGAAGGTCTCGGCCGAGATGTACACGATGCGCGAGTGCGGCCGCTCGGCGCGCACGCGGTGGGCCACGGCGTGGACGAGGTGCGTCTTGCCGAGGCCGGTGGGGCCACACAAGAAGAGCGGGTTGTGGCGAGGGCCGCCGCCGCCCGCGGTCGCGATGGCCGCGGCGTGGGCGAGCTGGTTCGAAGGGCCGACCACGAAGTTCGCGAACGTGTACTTCGGGTTCAGCACGATCGGCGGGACCGCGCCGATCGAGCTGGCCGGCCCGGGAGCGCCGGTGGAGCCCAGCGTGGGCCGGCGCGCGCTCGCCGGAGCGCTCTCCCCGAGGGCCGAGGTCGCGTTCAGAGGTGGCGGTGGCGCGGAGGCGCGCAGCACCCGGGGACGGACGGCGGGCGCGAGCGGTCCGTCGACCACGGGCCGCTCGAGGTCCCCGCCGATGGACCACGCGGGCCGGATGGTCAGGCCGGTGCGGGCGCGGGAGAAGTCGCTCAGGCTCGGGAGGAAGTGCTGCTCGACCCAATCGCGCACGAACTCGTCCCTCGCGCGGAGGCACAACACGCCGTCGGTCAGCCCCTCGAACTGCACGCCGCAGAACCACTGCTCGAAGCTGCCAGGCGAGCGGGCCCTCGTGAAGGCCACGGCCTCGTGCCACAGCTCGTCTTCTGCGCGATCAATCATGCCCATGAGAAAGAGGCCCCTCAGCCGCGAAAGAGCGCGGAACAGTGCGGAAGACGCGAGACGGGTGCGCAGGCGAGAGATCCCCGGGTTTTCCGCAGGCTATCGGCCGGCCAGGTCCAGGGAATAACGAAGCGATACGAAGTGGTTAGCTTACGACCGTGGAGGCGAGCCCGGAGTACTCCACAGCTTTTCCACACGGGGACAATCGGAGGCCAAAAGACACCCTGATTCGCCAGAGAACACGGGCGAGTCGGGTCGAGCTATCGTGAGTGAGGCACGCGAAAAGGCCGGCTCCGCGAGGAAGCCGGATGTCGTGGCCAACGATCGAGGGGCAACGCACCCGGCTCGGGGACCCCTCGGCCCTCGCTTCTGGTGCGCTCTCCGCCGACCGTTCGCTTCGACGTCCATGGAGCTACCACCCCCCGTTCGCGCCCGTCCACGAGCAATCGAAAAAAAGTTATAAATGCTGGATATGTGTCAACTTTATTGCTTGTAGAGCCCCCGCGAAATCGACCCGCAGAGGTGGCCTCCGAGGCCCTCCGGGCAAGTTCGCAGAACGACTTCCGAATCGCGCCTGCCCGTGAAGGGTGCACGAAAGTGATGTCTCAATTTCTCGGCGAATGAGCTGTCAAGACTCGCTAACATAGCGAAAGTGCTGTCCTAACCATCGGTGCTGGAAACTGTCCACGCGCGTGGGGCCTTGGTAGGGTGAGGGCGGTGACCCCTCCGCGTCCTCGTCTCCGCGCCAGAAGCGCCGTCTTCGGCCTCGCCCTGGCCGGCTCTTTGGCCGCTACGAGCTCGGCCTCGGCCGATCCGTCGACCACCTCGCCGGAGCAGGGCTTCGACCTCGGGGAGGTGCAGCACCCGCGCTCGGTCGCGATGGGCGGTGCGCGAACGGCCCTTGGCTCATCCACGAACGCCCTCTGGGGCAACCCCGCGAACCTGCCGCTCACGCGGGTGTACCATTTCGAGGGTCTGGCCACGTGGGGGCCCGAGGCGCGCCGGCAGAGCTACGGCGGCGCCGTGGTCGACTCGGCCACCAACCGGATCGCGGGCGGCTTCGGCGGGACCTGGAGCGTCACCGATCCGGACGTCGTCCGGCGCCAGTGGACCGATCTGCGCCTCACGCTCGCGTACCCGCTGGTCGATCGCTTCTCCGTGGGCGCGACCGGTCGCTACCTCCGCGTCAACCAGTCGGTCTCGGCGGGGCCGCTCGGCGACTCGCTCGTCTCGGGCGGCACACGAGGGGCGGCGGTCTTCAACACCGCGACGGTGGACCTCGGCGTCACGGCCGTGCCCCTCGACGGCCTGCGGATCGGCCTCGTCGGCAAGAACCTCTCGAACCCGGGCACCGGCGTCGCGCCGACCCTGATGCTCGGCGGCGTCGGCTACCAGAACGGCATCGTCTCCGTCGAGGCCGAGGGCATGGCCGACTTTACGACGCACGGGCGGACCTCCGGGCGGTTCATGTTCGGCGCCGAGGTCTTCCTCGCCAACCACGTCCCCCTCCGCGCGGGCTACCGCTTCGACGAGGGCACGCGGGTCCACACCGTCTCGGGTGGCGTCGGCTACGTCGACCGCGCATGGAGCGTGGAGCTCGGCATCCGGCGCGACGTGTCCGCGTCGTATCCGTCCACGTTGGCCTGCCTGGCGCTGCGCTATTTCTACGACGCCGGCGGCGCGGACGCTGGACCGGAGATGTGAGCCGAGCGTGGTCCCCGGGCGCCGCCCGCGACGCGGGGGCGTTCCCAGCTACTTGAACGCACACGGCAATGAGCGCGTGGGGCGCGCCCGCTCAGTCGCCGATGAGATCGAAGTGGAAGCCGAGCCCGATGGAGAGGGCGACGTAAGGCCGCCCCACGAAGTTCGACTGCGGCGAGCTCAGCGAGGTCTCCGCCGTGTTCTGGAGGGTGTACTTGTTCAGCGGTCCGGCGACGCCCTGCGTGAGCCCCGGCGTGAAGGTGCCGCTCACGTCGTTCATGCCGCCCGCCGGGATCGCCGCCAGCGGCGACAGGGTGAACCGCGTGTGCAGCCGGATCTCCGCGCCGAGGCCGAGGCGCACCCATTCGAACGTGCTGAGGTTCAGCGACTGCTCGCCGCTCGACACCCGGATGCTGCGCACGCCGACCGAGAGATCCTGGAGGAACGTCACGCTGTCCGGATCGCCCGACACGTGCCTTAGCCCGCCGCCGTAGAACGTAGTCGAGGAGTGGGCGTTCTCGTCCCCCTCGAAGTACCCGCCCCGCCCGAGCAGCCCGTGCTCGAGGAACGCGTAGGGGATCCACGCCTTCGCGAGCCGAACGCCGAGGTCGAGCTGGAAGCTCGCGCCGTTCTTCGCGAGGCGCCCGGTGGTCGCGGTCTCTCCCGAGCGGGCGTCCGCGAGAACGCGCCGCCAGCCCACGTAGTTGATGCGACCGCCCACGTAGAGCGCGAACCTCGGCGCGTGCGTGGGCACCTCCGGCTCTGGGGGAGGTGGCGGAGGTGGCGGCGCCGCCTGGGGAGGTGGCTGCTGCGGGTACTGCTGCGGGTACTGCTGCGGGTACTGCTGCGGATACTGCTGCGGGTACTGCTGCGGATACTGCTGCGGGTACTGCTGCGGGTATTGCTGCGGGTATTGCTGCGGGTATTGCTGCGGGTATTGCTGCGGGTATTGCTGCTGCGGCGGGTAGGGGGGCGGCTGCTGCGGGTATTGCTGCTGCGGCGGGTAGGGGGGCGGCTGCTGCGCGATGGCGGGTCGAGCGGGCAGCGCGACCAGGGACGCGAGGGCGATCGCGACGAGCGTGGCGGTGCGGGCGGAGCGCCGAGGAGAGAGCATGGGCCGAGCGTACCGCGGCAGGTCGCGCCCGCGAAGCGCGGCGCACGGGGACGGGCGGTCCTCGCGCGTTGACCCGCCTCACCCCGGGTGGTACCGCCGGGCCATGAAGTGGAAGGCCTACGGCCGCTACGGCTCCCTCGGGATCGAGCTCATCGTGTCGATGGCCGTGGGCTACTTCATCGGCAAGTGGCTGGACGAGCGCGTCGGCGCACGCGGGTGGCTGACGGGCCTGTTCACGCTGGCGGGCGTCTACGCCGGGTTCCGCGCGCTCTTCAAGGCGGCCAAGCAGATGGAGCGCGACGTCGAGAAGGAAGAGAAGCTCGAGCGCGGCCAGGCGCCGTGGAAGGTGCCCATGCCCGACGGCTACGAGGACGACCCCCCGCCGCCGAAGGCCCCCGCGGCACCGCCGGCGGACGAGCCGTGACGCCTCCGCAAGACGGACCGCGCGACGCGGAGCCGGAAGGGGGCGCCATGCGCGCTGCGCTCGTCCCCGTCGCCGCGATCGGCGCCGCGTTGACGGTCGGCGCGTTCGCGCTCTCCAACGCGCACCGGCGCGTCCGTGCTCGTCGGCGCCGCCATCGCCACGTCGAACCTCTACGTCCTCATCCGCGTGGTCGAGGCGCTGCTCACCCCAGCCGACGAGCCTGTCGAGGGGCCCGCCGGCACGACCGCCAAGGACCGCGCCGCGGCGAGCGCGATCGCCGAGCCCGCCGAGCCGGTCGAGCCCGTAGAGCCCGCCGAGCCCGCGCCGGCCGCCCCCAAGAGCACGTTCTCTGCGGCCTGGGCGCTCCTCGGCGTCCTCAAGATGCTCGTGCTGTTCGGCGGCATCTGGGCGCTGATGACGCGGGCCCTCGTCGACCCCATAGGACTGGTCGTCGGATACGGATGTTTGCCCCTCGGCGTATCGCTGCGGGGTCTCGCGCCCGCGCTCCGGCCGCGCCGCTCCACACGGCGCGATCGTGGTAAGTCGTAGATTTCTCGGCAAAAAGAGCCTCTCTGCGAAAATATTTCGCGCTCTCTTTCGGGCGCAACGAATGGTGCTTTTCTCAAAAAACCTGTGATAGGAAGCGCACTCGCATGCCGGAGCACACGTCCTTTTTGAGCTACCTGGTCGCCATGTTCCCCGCCCTCGGGAAGAACATGGAGAACTTCGGCAACACGTTCGTGGGGCACCACCCCGTGGGCGATCATCAGGCCGAGCCCATCGCCGCGGTGGTGCTCGTCGTCGCCATCCTGCTGGGGATCGCGTTCGCGGTCCGCAAGCAGATCGCCGACTACGACAAGTCGGTCATCCCGGACGAGAAGCTCTCGCTGCGCACGCTGGTCGAGGTGGTCGTCACCTACTTCTACACGTTGATGCGCGACATGATGGGCCCCGAGCGGGCGAAGCGTTACTTCCCCATCATCGGCACGTCGGCCCTCTTCATCCTGGTGTCGAACTTCCTCGGCATGATCCCGGGCTTCCTGCCGCCCACCTCCAGCCTGAACGTCACCGCGGCCTGCGCGATCATCATCGCCGTCGCGTTCAACTACTACGGCGTGAAGGAGAACGGCCTCGGCTACTTCAAGCACATGATGGGGCCGGTGCTCCCGCTCGCGATCCTCATCTTCCCGCTCGAGCTGCTCACCATGTTCGTCATCCGCCCGGTGACGCTCGCGCTCCGCCTCATGCTCAACATCGCGGTCGACCACCTCCTGGCGTCGATCATGGTGGCCATCTTCGCGCTCTTCCTCCCCATTCCCATCCTCATCCTCGGCACGCTCGTCGCTGGCGTGCAGGCGCTCGTCTTCTGCCTCCTCGCGTCGATCTACATCACGCTGGCGACCGAGCACGAAGACCACGGCGAAGGCCACGGCCACGCGGACGGCCACGCCAAGGCGGAGATCGGCGCGAAGGCGCACGCCTAATTCTCCTCCCCTTCGAGCGTGCTCGAAGGGGGTAGTCAGCTCGAAACAAAGAGACTAAAGAGCGCGCTCGGTCGCGAACGTCGTCCCCCCGGCGCGCTCCCAACCCCCTACGTACCTACCGTAATTCGGATTCTGAAGGAGCCTCTCCAATGTCGACCTCCCGCAAGCTCGGTCTCATGGCGCTGAGCGCCACCGCAACCCTCCTCGTCCCGCTCGCTGCCTTCGCGCAGGAAGGCGCTCACGCCGGCGCGAACGCCAACGACGTGAAGATGTACGCGGCGGCCGGCGCGGGCTTCGCCATCGGTCTCGGAGTGCTCGGTGGCGCCGTCGGTCAGGGCCGCGCGGCCGCCGCCGCGCTCGAGGGCATCTCGCGCAACCCGGGCGCCGCCGCCCGCATCCAGACCCCGATGATCCTCGCGCTGGCGCTCATCGAGTCGCTCGTGCTCCTCAGCTTCGTCATCGCGTTCTTCCTCAACGGCACCGCCTCCAAGTGAGCGCTTCGCGGGGGCTAGCAAGCTAAGCCCCGCGAACACTCCCCGAGACGCACGCGAGGCGCCGATCCGACCGGATCGAGCGCCTTCGCGCTTTTCTTTTCGCGCCTCTCGGACGCTCGCTCGGCTCAGTCGACCCGCACGGACGCGATCGCCCGCTCGACGGTCGCCTCGGCGGGCGCGAAGTGCGCGGTGTCGCCGGCGGCCTCCACCAGCACCACGTGGTCGCCCTTTACGAACACGGTGACCCAGTACCGGTGCTCGCGAGCGTTGCG
Organism: Myxococcales bacterium; assembly: GCA_016720545.1. Lineage (NCBI taxonomy): Bacteria > Pseudomonadati > Myxococcota > Myxococcia > Myxococcales > Myxococcales bacterium. The sequence goes on along the minus strand of JADKKK010000023.1, from coordinate 37,809 downwards.
CGTGAGGGTGTAGCGGAGCTGCTTGCCCTCGAGGCCTCCTCGCGATTTCACGGCCTGCTCGGAGCGCTTCACGTAGCCCGCGCCCGAGAGCCGCAGGTCGATGCTCTCGGCCCAGAACTCCGTGTTGGCCCGCAGCTCGTTCTTCTCGGCGCGCGCGGCGAGCACCACGCCGCGCGCGCTCGTGGCGCGGTAGGCGAAGGTCTTGTCGTCGCCGAGGGTGGCGAAGCCGCTCGGGGTGTCGAGCCGCGCGCTCGTGGAGCAGCCGCTCACGCAAGCGAGGCAGGCGAGGGTGGCGCTGAACGTCGCGCTGAGCACGACGGCGCGGAGGGCCGCGGGGAGAAGGGTGGCGGGGCCGAAGAAGCGGCGAGCGAGGCGGGCGACGGCGTTCATAGGGGGCTCCGGATCAGTTCTTGGTGAGGGCGAGCAGGGGGTCGACGCCGAGGCCCTGGAGCCACGGAACGGGGAGGTTGGGGGTCGCGGCCTTCGGGGGTGGCGGCGGCGGGGGCGGCGGAGGCTCCTTCACGATGGGGGAGGGCTTCGGCCGCTCTCGCAGGGCCACGGTGATGCGCGAGAAGGAGGCCCGCGTCTTCAAGAAGGTGACCTTGCCTTCGATGGTGTCGATCTCCCGCGCGACCCGCTCGAGCTCGCGCTCGACCGTGAGGGCGTCGTTGACGTTCGCCGCCCGCGCGAGAAACTCTTGGAGCCTCCGCTGCGTCGCCTTCAGGTTCGAGAGGCGCACCTCGAGGTCGTGCACCTGCTCGGTGACGTCCTCGGCGCTCACGGAGCGCGCGGTGACGCTCGCCACCCCCTCGAGCTCCTTCAGGGCCGACCGGAAGTGAAGGGAAGGTACACGTATCTCGACGCCGTCGTCGCGCCGCCCCATGAGGCTCCCGCCGTGGGACTCCGCGACGTCGATCACCTTGTCGATGGTCTCCGGGATCTTGTCGGGATCCGTGAGCATCGAGAGCGCGCCGGTGTAGACCACGAGCGGGGCGCGCGCCTCGCTCGCGGCCTTCGCGTTGGCCTGCGCGGCGGGCCCGGCGGGCGGCGTGGCGGCGGCGCGGCCCGGGCTCCCGCCGTGCGTGGTGCCGGCGCTCGGGCTCGCGGGCGAGGGCGCGGGCGACGGTGACGCGCTCCGCGCGCTCGTCTCGACGGACGCGGAGGCCGACTCGCCCGCGGCGGCCGCAGGGGCCCCGCCGTGCGGCATGGCCGGCGCGTACGCGGCGGGGGCCTTCGACTGGGCGCCGCAGGCGGCGGTGCTCGTGAGGAGGAGGAGGGCGGCGGCCGACGCGAGCAAGCGCCGGCAGGCGGGAAGGAGGGGTGCGGAGTGCATGGCTCCTGAACGGCGCGCGCCCCGCGGCCTTACACTCGGCTCCGAAAATTCGGGCATCATGAAGCGATGCCCGGGCCGGCGGCCGAGTACCTCATGATCTACGGCGGCCTCGCTGTGCTGGGGCCGGTCTTTGGCCTGCTCGAGCGCCGCGCGCAGGCCCCGCCGCGCCCCGCGCGCGAGGTGCGGCTCGACCTCGTCTACTGGCTCCTCACGCCGCTCTTCACGGGGGTGCTCGCGCGCCTCCTCGTGTTCGGCGTGCTCGCCGTGATCGTCTTCGCGTGGGGCCTCGAGCGCGAGCCCTACGCGCTGTTCGACCGCATCCAGGCGGCCATGCCCTTCGCGCGCCTGCCGCTCTTCGCGCAGGCGCCGCTGGCGCTCGTGGTGCTCGAGCTCTTCGCCTATGGCAGCCACCGGCTGCGCCACACGCGCGGTCTGTGGACTCTACACGCGATCCACCACGCGCCCTCCGAGCTCCGCGCGCTCTCGGCGGCGCGCCTCCACCCGCTCGACGAGATCCTCGACACGCTGCTCTCGCAGCTCCCCGTCGTGCTGCTCGGCTTCTCCTTCGAGGTGTTCGAGGTGCTCGGGCCGCTCATCCTGCTCCACACGCTCTTGCTCCACGCCGCGGTGCCGTGGTCGTTCGGGCCGCTCGGGTACGTCCTCGCGTCGCCGCGCTTTCACCGCCGCCATCACGCGCGGGACGAGCCGCCCGCGAACTTCGGCGGGGTGCTCTCGGTGTTCGACGTCGTGTTCGGCACCTTCGCGCTCCCCGCGACGCCGCCGACCGTGTTCGGGGTGCCGGAGGGCGACGTGCCCGAGGGGCTCGGAGGACAGCTCGTGTACCCCCTCCGGCGCGCGCTGCAGGCCGCCCGGGGCGCGGGCTCGTCGACGTCGTGAGGGGCGCGCTCGCGTCCGTCGTGTCAGGCGCGTCGCGGCGGCCGCGCCCATTTGCTATGGCCAGCCGGTGCACATCGACGAGCGTCGCCTCCAGTGGGTGTATACTGCATGCGTACTCCTCGGCCTCGCGGTCGCGGTCGCGACGCCCTCCGCGAAGCGCGCCATCCCGCCCGAGAGCCGGCTGAAGTACGCCGTGCTCCAGGTGGTCACGCTGGTGGGCGCCATCGTCGGAGCCAAGGTGTCGTTCCTCGTGGGCGATCTCGACTGGCCGCACGCGCACGTGTCGCTGAGCGATGTGGTCTTCTCCGGCCGCTCGATCACCGGCGGCCTGCTCGGCGGCCTCGTGTTCGCGGAGGTGGGAAAGCTCGCGCTGCGGTACACCGAGCTGCCGAACGACGCCTTCGCCGCGAAGCTCCCGCTCTCGGTGGCGATCGGGCGCGCGGGGTGCGTTTTCGCGGGATGCTGCCGGGGCCTGCCGCGCGACGCGGGCTTCACCCTGACCTACTCCGACGGGATCGCCCGCTTCCCCGCCCAGCTGTGGGAGCTCGGCTTTCAAGGGGTCGCCCTCGCCGCGCTCGTCGGCCTCTACCGGCGTGGGGTGCTCCGCGGCCGCCTGTTCGCGCTCTACATCACCGCCTACGGCGCATTTCGGCTCGTCCTCGAGGCCCTCCGCGACACGCGGCGCCTCGACGGCGGCCACTCGGCGTACTCGGCGTATCAAGTCTTCGCCCTCGCGCTCATCGCTTGCGGCGTCGCCTCGTTCACCTGGTACTCTCACGTGGCGCGCCGCCCATGACCCACCAGGACATCCCGCCTCCGCCTCCGCCTCCGCCTCCGCCCATGCGGAGCGCTGGCATGAGCGCGTTCGTCATCGTGCTCATCGTGCTGGGCATCGTCCTCGCCGTCGTCGTCCTCGGCGCCCTCGTCGTCTTCGGCCTCGTGCTCTTCATGTGCTCGAAGCACTAGCCCGGATCCATTGGATGGCGCTCTTTTCGTCGCTAAAGCAGGTGTGGCACGACGAGCTGGCCTCGCACCCCGACACCCACGCGTGGGTGCTCAGCCTCTATCGCGCCGGCGAGTTCCACCCGCAGACCGTCGACGACTACTTCCCCACGGCGGCCGCCGACGACCCCGAGCTCCGCGAGCGCCTGCGCGCCCACCGCGCCGACGAGGCCCGCCACGTCGCCCTCTACGACCACGCGATCGCCAAGCTCGGCCAGGAGACAGAGACCTTCACCGGCGCCGACGTCTTCAACTGCGTGATTCGCAGCGAGACGCCCGTCGACCTCGCCACCGGGCGACTCGACTCGCCCGACGGGCGCGCCGAGCGGGTCGCCCACTTCCTGGCGCACGCGCACTTCCTGGAGTCGCGCGTCGCGCGCTCGCTCGAGCTGCACCTCGAGGCGTCGACTCGCGCGCGCCGCTCGCACGTCGCGAAGGTCGTGGCCTCGGTGTACGCCGACGAGCTGAAGCATGTGTCCTACACGCTGGAGGGCGTCCGACACCTCCTCCCGCGCGCCCGCGCGGAGGCCGTGCTCGCGCTGCACCGCGAGGGTGAAGCGCGCGCGAACCTGGCGTTCTCCGCGAGGCAGGTGCGCCACTTCCTCGACCGCTTCGGGAGCCGCCCAAGCCTGCCCAACCGGGCACTGTTCCTGGCCGCCCGCTCGATGATGGAGCTCGCCCATGAAGCCCTCTGATCCCGCTACGCCCCCCAAGCCCAAACGTCGCCTCGGGCTCGCGCCTGCGGCCGCGCCCCCACCCCCGCGCTCGGCCCTCGACCTCGCGCGAGACGCGGCGCGCGGGAGAGGGGAGATGACCGAGACCGCGGCCCTCGAGCGCTTCGGGGTCGTCCGGCCCGCGCGCGCGCTGAAGACCACGGTCAGCCTCTGTCCCGACTGCCTCACGTACGCCCCTGCGCTCGTCTACGTGAAGGGCGGCCGCGCGCTCATCCGGAAAGAGTGCAGTGTACACGGAATGCGCGACGCGGTCCTCGAGAACGACGCCCGCTACTACTTCCTCTCCAACAAAGATCGCTCGGGCGTGGTCTTCGCGCACGATCGCGTGTTCGACATCCCCGCCTTCCTCGGCGTGGGCGAGGGCTGCTGCGAGGGTGGGGCGTGCGACGGCACCGACCAGACCGCGAACAAGAGCTGCACGGTCCTCGTGGAGGTGACCGACGCCTGCAATCTCGCCTGCCCCGTCTGCTACAGCGACGCCAAAGGCGACAAGAAGCTCCCGCTCGCCGCGTTCAAGGCCTACCTCGAGGCGCTCATCGTCAAGAAGGGCGGGCTCGACTCGGTGCAGCTCACGGGCGGCGAGGGCCTGCTCCACCCCGAGATCTGGGAGCTGCTCGCGTTTGCGTGTGAACACCCGAAGATAAAGAAGGTTTATCTTCCGACCAACGGCCTCCTCGTGAACCGCCCGGGCGTACCCGAGCGCCTCGCCCGCTACAAGGCGAAGCTCATGGTGCTGCTCCAGTTCGACGGCACGAGCGACCGCACGGACGCGGCGCTCCGCGACGCCTCGCCCGCGCGCGCGCGCCGCGAGGTGGTCGACAAGCTCGGCGAGCTCGGCGTGTTCATGCAGCTCACCATGACCCTCGCGCGTCGCGTGAACGACGACGAGGTCGGCGAGCTCATCGACTTCGCCATGCGGCACGACCACGTGAAGGTCGTCGCCCTCCAGCCGGCCACGTACTCGGGGCGCTACGAGCTCGCGCCCGACCCGACCGAGCGGCTCACCTTGAGCGACGTGGTGAAGGCGGTGGTGCGCCAGACCCAGCGCGCGCGGGTGCAAGAGAGAGACTTCGTGCCCATTCCCTGCAGCCACCCCAACTGCGGCTGGATCACCCTGTTCCTGCGTCGCGCTGGCCTCGTCCACAACGTGGTGAAGTACGTCGACCTCCCGAAGGTGATCGACAGCGTCGCCTACAAGACCCTCCTCTCGACCGACGAGCTGCGCGGCGCGGTCGACGAAGGCGGCGGCGTGCGCGGCGCGGTCACGAAGCTCGCCAAAGGCCTCGTGCGCTCACAAGACATGTTCACCGTGGCCATCAAGCCGTTCATGGATCGGCACTCGTACGACCAAGACCGCGTCGACAACTGCTGCCACCACCTGCTCGACACGAAGGGCGAGGCGCGCTCGTTCTGCGAGTACAACGCGCTCCTGCGGCAGAGCGATCCGTGGGACGCGTTCCCCTCGCTCGCCTCGCCCGTCGAGTAGCGCTCCCGCGGCGTAGCGGGCTGCTATTCCTTCTTCGTGCCGCGCCGCCAGTCGAGGAGCGCGTGGCCTATCCACACGACGGCCGCGACGACCAGAAAGAGCGCCCCGACCAGCTTGTCGTCGGCGCGGAGCAGCGTGGCGCCGCCGAAGGTGAGCGCGCCCACCGCGAGGCCGGAGAACACGCGGCGCCCCAGCCGATCGGTGGCGAGCGCGAGCCCCTCGTCCGGCGTGCGCACCGCGAGCCGCCCGAGCCGCAGATCGTCGAGCACCTCGCGGAGCTGAATGGGCATGTCGTAGCCCGCCCGCGAGAGCTGCTCGACGCCGCGCATGAGCTCGTTGCCGATCCGCTGCGGCGAATACCGCTTCATCAAGAGCTCGGTGAAGAACGGGGTCGCCTCTCCCAGAATGTCGAGATCGGGATCGAGCTCCTTGCCGATGCCGTCGAGGGTCATCATCGCTTTGCCCAACATCATGAAGTCGGGCGGGATCTCCACGCCGTATTTCAAGGCGCCGCCGATGAGGTCGCGGAGCATCGCGCCGAGGTCGATGTCCTTCAGCGGCTTGCCGAGGTACTTCTCGGCGAGGAGCGCCACTTCGCTGCGGAACTCCCGCATGTCCACCTTGCGAGTGGGGCGGCCTATCGCATAGAGCGCGTCGGCGACGCCGTAGGGGTCGTTCCGCGCGGCCGCCATGAGGAGATCGATCGTGCGGTCCCGGAGATCGGGCGAGAGCCGCCCCACCATCCCGCAGTCGATGAGGCCGAGCACCGGCTCCTCGCGTGGGCCGAGGATGATGATGTTCCCGGGGTGGGGATCGGCGTGGAAGAAGCCGTGCTCGAACGCCATGCGGATGATGACGCCGACCGAGCGCTTCGCGATGAGCTTGCCGTCGTAGCCGTCGCGGAGCGCGTGGTTCAGCTTCTTGCCGTCGAAGAACTCCATCGTGAGGATGGTTCGCGAGGTGGCCTGTCGGTACACCTTCGGGAAGCGCACGAACGGATCGCCTGCGAAGTTGGCGGCGAGCCGCTCGGTGTTCTCGGCCTCGACGAGGAAGTTGAGCTCGCTCGTGATGGATCTGTCGAACTGCGCCACGAGCCCGACCGGCGAGTAGATCTTCGACTCGGGGATGGTGCTCTCGACGGCCGCCGCCATGATGTGGAGCAGCTCCACGTCGCGCGTGACGAGCTGCTGCACCTTCGGCCGCTGCACCTTCACGACGACCTCGACGTCGCCGTCGGGCGTCTCGAGGAGGGCGCGGTGCACCTGGCCTATCGACGCCGTCGCGAGGGGCTGCTCGTCGAACCGCTTGTAGACCTTGTGGATGGGCGCGCCGAGCGAGCCCTCGATCGAGGCCTTGATCTCCTCGAACGGGATGGGCGGCACCTCGTCTTGGAGCTTCTTCAGCTCCCCGATGATGTCGGCGGGGATGACGTCGGTGCGCGTCGACGCGATTTGGCCGAGCTTGATGAAGCACGGGCCGAGATCTTGGAGGCACAGGCGGATGCGCTCGGCCGTGGCCGCGCGCTTCTTCTCGAGCTCGCCCTGCGCGAGGGCGTCGGCCTCGATGTCGAGGTCGCTGGGCGGCTCGAGCGACTCGCCCGGCGCCTTCGGCTTCCGCGCGCGCCCGAAGCCTGCGCGTGCCACGATTTCGCCGAAGCCGTGCCGGGCGAGCACCGTGGAGATCTCACGGAGGCGCCCCAGATCACGGACCGCGGAGACGACGGAGATCAACCGCCCTCGCTCGGGGCGTCGCGCCCACCGTCGGAGGTGGCGTCGGACGAGGCGTCAGGCGAGGCCTCCAAAGGGGCGGCCGCGTCGTCGGACGAGGTGGGGCAGGTCTTTCGCTGGCACTTGTAAATGAGCTTGTCGACCTCTGCGCCGCCCACGCACTCGCAGGTGTCGGTGGTCTGCGCTCCGTCGACACACTTCGGGCCCGCGAAGTAGCAGAGGCGGCCGGTGGACGTGCAGGGCTTCCCCTCGGTGGCGGCCAGCGAGCCCGGGCAAGCGCCGGGCGGCGGCTCGGTGGTGTTCTGGCACGCCGGCGCGGTGCCCTTCGGCAGGGCCGCGCCCTGGAAGGCACACGCGAAGGCCTGCCCGTTGCACGCGCAGCGCGCCTGCTCGAAGAAGCCGTTGGTGCACTCGACGGGGTAGTCGCACACGACGGAGCCGGTGCACGCCGCGCCGTTCGCGAGCTGCAGCGTGGCGAGGCAAGTCGGAGGTGCGGCCGCGTCAGGCGCCGCGGGCACGGGGTCGTCCGAGCAGGCGGCCGCGCAGGCGAGGGGCGCGAGCGCGGCGGCCGTGACGAACCATCGAGCGAGCTTCGACCTCATGACGACTCCTTGGAACCCCGGAAAATTACGTGCGAGCGCGGCTCTTACCCCGATTCGAAGGCCGCCACAATCGCCGAAGCGCTAGCGCACCCGGACCACGGTGCCGGGCTCGATCGGGGCAGGGAACACGGCCGACCACCCCGCCGGCAGGTGAGGCCCCGTGAAGCCGAACAAGAGCTCGGCGTCGAGCGGCGCGAGGTTGACGCACCCGTGGCTGTGCACGCGGCCGAATGCCTGATGCCAGAACACGCCGTGCAGCGCGATGCCCTTGTCGAAGAACTGCACCCAGGGCACGTCCTCGAGCGAGTAGTGCTTGTCGACGTCGTCGCGCTCGAGGTTGTCCATCTTGCTGGCGAGGAGCTTCACCCAGATACGGTGAACCCCGGGGTGTGTCGCCAGCTCCGACCCCGGCGGGCCCTTTCCGGTCGAGACCAGGGTGGCGAACACCGGCCTCGTGCCCTGGTAGGCCACCAGCGTTTGCGAGGCGAGCTCGACGTCGATCCACCGCTGGGTCGCCTGCGCGCCACCGACCTCTGCAGGCGGCGGCGCCTGCGTTGGGCGGGCGACGTCGGAGGCGCGGAGCCACGCCTCGGGCGCGACCCCCTCGGCGCTCACGCGCAGGAACGCCCCCTCGCGCTTGGTCACGCGCACCACCTCGAAGCGCACGCGCTGGCTCTGACCAGGCCGCGCGGGGCCCGCGCGGGGCGCGGCGAGCACCGGCGCGCGCTCAGGGAGCACCCACGCGAGGTCGAGCGGCGCAGCGCTCGAGGGGTCGAGGCGCTCGCCGTGGAACGCCGACGTGCGCGCGGCCACGAGGTCGTGGAGGGGGATGTAATAGCCGCTCCGCGAGAGGCCGTAGCGCTCGCCCGAGGGCGTGCTGCGCTCCCCCACGAGGGCGACGCCGAAGCCCGGTTGGAGATCGAGATCGGGCGTGCCCTCGCCGACCTCCGGCAGGTTGCGGTAGCCGTACGCGCCGTCACGGGCCGCGAAGTAGTACCGAAACGGCAGCCCGCTCGGGTTTCGCGGGGGCTCGGGCCTCAGCGGCTCTTCGTACGAGAGATCGGCGACGTCGGAGCACACCCACGCGAGCGGACCGACGAGGAGCCAGCGCCCCGTGCAGCCAGGCGCCTGCCGCGTGCCGAAGAAGGGCAGCCTCGCCGAGCCGAGCACGCTCCCGCGGCGGGGCGTCCCGGCGCCGGGGGTCGTGTAGAGGGCCACATCGTGGCGCTTTGGGACGACCGAGCGGAGCCCCTCCGCCAGGGGGACATCGTCGCGGTCGAACCACGGGGGCTCGTCGTGCGCCGCCGACGACGAGGAGCCTCCGAGCACACACGCCGCCGCGGCGAGGGCGACTGGCGCGACCCGAGCCGCCATCGGCACCCGCCGCGCGCTCACGGGGACGCCTGCACAGGCTGCGGGATCGTGAGGCGAAATACGGCCCCCGAGGGCTGCCCCTGCGCTGCGGGGAGGGCCTCGATCATGCCGCCGTGCTCCTCGGCGATCTTCTTCGCGATGGCCAGCCCGAGCCCGGTGCCGCCCTTCTTGCCGCTCGTGACGAACGACTGGAACAGGCGGTGCCGGATCTCCTTCGGGATGCCCGGCCCGGTGTCGGTGAACGTGAGCACGAGCGCGCCGTCTTCGGCCCGCGACACCGCGATGGTGAACTTTCCGCCGCCCTGGGTCGCCATCGCCTCGGCCGCGTTCCTCGCGAGGTTGTGCACGAGCCGCGTCAGCTTGCCCTCGTCGAAGCGCGCGACGCCGCGAAAGCCGAGCTCGACGGTGAGCTCCACCCCCGCGCGCGCGAGCACGCCCTCGATCTGCCGCGAGATGTCGTCGAAGAAAGGTTGAAGATACACCTTTCTCACGAGCATGCTCCGCTCGCCGCGGGCGAACTCGAGCACCTCCCGCTGCATCGCCGAGATGAGGCCGAACTGCTTGTGAGCCAGCTCGCCGAACTCCTCGCGCTGCACGCGGTCGTCGGCCTGCACCATGAGCTGGAGGTACCCGCTCAGCACGCCGAGCGGCGTCTTCAGGTCGTGCATCACCCCGGCGAGGAGGCGCCCGATCGTCGTGAGGCGCTCCTCGCGCTCGCGGCCTTCGCGCGCGAGCTGGAGGCGGATGGATGTCGAGGCGTTCGCCGCCAGCAGCAGCAGCAGCGTGCGGTCGGCGTCGCCGAAGCGGCCACCGTCGGGCTTCCCGAAGAGCGCGATCGCCCCCATCGGGGTCTCGGCGTCGCCCTCGCCCTCGATGGGCACCGCGAGCACGCACGGCTCGCCCTTGCCGATGAGGTCCTCCGCCTCGGCGTCGAAGCGCGGGTCGGAGCGGGCGTCGTTCGTGAGCACGACCGAGCCCCGCGCGACCACGTCGGCGAGGAAGCCGTCGCCGCGTGTCCATGGCACGTGCCGCGTCTTGCGCGCGTTGTGCGGCAGGACGTAGAGCTGCATCTCGTCGGTGGGGCCATGGCGCAGCGCGATCGCGCCGGCGCGCGCCCCGGAGGTCTTGACGGCCTCCTTCAGCACCGAGACGAACAGCTCCTCCAACGACGTGACGCGCCCCATGGCGCGCTCGAGGTCGAACAGGAGGCGCAGATCGCGCACGCGGTGCTCGAGCTCCTCCTTCGTGGCGAGGAGCGTCGCGTTGTTGCGCTCGAGCGAGGCGAGGAGCATGGCGTTCTCGACGGCGATGCCGGCGGAGGTCGCGAGCGCGGTGAGGAGCTCCGCGTCGTTGGCCGTGAAGACGCCGTGCTTTTTGTTCAGCACCTGCATGACGCCGCTCGTCTTGCCGCTGGTGTCCCGCATGGGGACACACAAGATGGAGCGCGTGCGGTAACCCGACGTGAGGTCCCACTCGGGGTTGAAGCGCGCGTCCTTGTAGGCGTCGCGTACGAGCACGACCTCGCCGGTCGCGGCCACGCTGCCGGCGATCCCCTCGCCGACCGCGAGCTGGATTTGGCGAACCTCGCCGCCCTGCACGAGCCGGCTCACGAGCGTGTTCCGCTCGCGATCGAGCAGATAGAGCGTCGCCCGATCGGCCTCGAGCGTGGAGACGATCCGCGCCAGCACGAGGTCGAGCAGGGCGTCGAGGTCGCGCGCCGCGCCGAGCGCGAGCCCGACGTCGCGGAACGCGGTCGCCACCTTTTGCGCGCGGTCGAGCTCGCGCGTGAGCTGGGCTACGGGATCGAGATCGCGCGACGAGTCGTCGCTCTTGCGCCGTCGTGGCCCGGACACGACGTCCCGCGAGGAGCTCGCGGGCGGCGCGGGGGCCGCGGGAGGGCGCGTCGACTTCGAGGGCACAGCCCAGCCTACCAGCCTTTCCCGTGCCCATGGCGGGCACAAAAGTGCATGGCGAGGGGCCGTTGTTGAGCCAGCCGCGCGGAGTTTGGTACAAGCTGCGTGGCTCGCACCATGGCCCGCACGCTCATCGTCACGCCCACCTACAACGAACGCGACAACCTCGCGAAGTTCGTAGGGCTCGTGCGCGCCGCGTACCCGCCCGCCGACGTCCTCATCGTCGACGACGCCTCCCCCGATGGCACCGGCGCGCTCGCCGACGGGCTCGCCGTCGCCGATCCCCAGGTCCGCGTGCTTCATCGCGCGGGGAAGCTGGGACTCGGCACCGCCTACCTCGAGGCCTTCCGCCTCGGGCTCACCGAGGGCTACGACCGGATCTTCGAGATGGACGCCGATCTCTCTCATGATCCCAAGTACTTGCCCGACTTCGTCGCGGAGCTCGAGCGCGGCGCCGACGTGGTCATCGGCTCGCGCAACATCCCGGGCGGCGGAGTGGAGGGGTGGGGCGTGGGGCGCCACGCGCTCTCCAAAGGCGGCTCGCTCTACTCGCGGGTCGTCCTCGGGCTCGAGGTGCGCGATCTCACGAGCGGCTTCAAGGCGTTCTCACGGCGCGCGCTCGAGGCGATCGACCTCGCGCACGTCCGCTCCAACGGCTACTCGTTCCAGATCGAGCTCACCTACCGCGCCATCCTGAAGGGCATGAAGGTGGCCGAGGTGCCGATCGTGTTCGTCGACCGCAAGGTCGGGCACTCGAAGATGAGCCGCAAGGTGTTCCTCGAGGCGGTGGGCATGGTGTGGAAGCTGCGCGCCGAGGCGCTGCTCGGTCGCCTCTGAGTGAGGGCGAGCGCCGCGCGCCTCGGCCGCTGTGGGCAGCACGATCAGGCGACCAGGCAGGTGGGCGCGGACGAGGACCGGGCCTCGGTCCGTAGGTTGAACGGCTATTCGGACGCCTTGGGTGTCCCGCGCCGCCTCCGCCTCACCGCCGCGAGCCCTACGAACGCGAGCCCCATCGCCCCGACCCAGCCCACGCTGTTCGCCGACTTCCCCCCCGACCTCGCGGTGCTGCAGCCGGGCGCATTCTTGTCACAGTAGTCGACGACCGCCTGGGCGTCGGAGCTGCTGCACGTCCCGTTGCAGTCGAAGCGCTTGCCGTCGGCGAGGTACCAGCAGTCGACGCCGTTGCCGCTCGCGTCGCAGCAGGCGCGGACCTCGTCGCACGACGTGGAGATCGAAGAGACCGGAGAGCACTGCTGCGTCCCGGACCCCGAGCTCCCCGAGCCCGAGCCCGAGCCCGAGCCCGAGCCCGAGCCGGCGGAAGACCCGGGCGTTCGCGACGACCCGCACGTCCCGTCGGAGTTGCACGCGAGCCCGCCGGGGCAGTACTTGGTGGGGAATCCCGCGCTGGCGCAGCACGTCCCGCTGCTCGGCATGCAGCCGTTCGCGCAGCGGACCTGCCCGGAGGGACAGGTCGTCCCGGTGCTTCCGCCCGAGCCGCCGCTGCCAGGCTGACAGCAGCTGTCGCTAGAGCACCCGTTCGCGCCCGTACCGCAGATGGTCCCCGGAGGGCAGCAGCCGCTCCCGTCGCCACACGAATAATAGGACGGGTTCTCGCAGGCGGCGCGCGCCTCCCGCGCCGCGCTGGCGGCGAGCAGTGTGGCCGCCGCGAGGGCAAGGCGGAGGACCTTGTCGCGCCGCATGTTTCCAGGCTTCGGCCTGCGCGTCGTCGTGGTCGTCGTGGTCGTCATGGTCGAACTTCCCTTCAGCTCTACGTTGATGTCTCGCCGCGAGCCGGTCGCCGTGGAGATCCTGGCTCGCTCGAAGTGCCCCTTTGGAGACACCAACAAGTCGCGTGAAATGCGTCAACGTTCCCAAATGCTGACGTGTGTTTCATGGCCACTCGATGGCCGCGGGGCTCGAGGGTCAATCCGCGTCAGTTCTCCGCCTGCTCGCGTGCGGAAAGACGCCGTCTACATCTGTAGACGTGCTTCCGGTGTCGGCTTGGGTACCCTTCGAAAACGCGAACCTCACAGATGCGAAGGTGCCTGTGCGCCGGTCTCCTGATTGCGTCGCTCGACGCCTGCCAAGACGACAGGTTCGGGCACTTCGTGCAAATTGTGCGCGCGTGGCAAGTGCGCGGGAATTACCTGTCCACGATCGGAGGGAACCACGTGCGGAGAGTAGCGCGGTGAGGATCTCGGGCGGCGTCCCTCGAGACCTCACACGGGAGGAGACTGTCGCGTGGCTCGCATCGTGATGTTGGCGCTGCGGTGATTCCGCAGCGTGTTACGTTTTGAGTGTGTGTAGCAGCGGCGGTCTCGCGATCTTCGGCAGTTCGATGAGGGTGTTGCCGTGGCGCTCTCCTCGAGAGGCGTGGCGATCGCTCGATGCAGACGCGCGCGCCGCACTCGGACAGGTCGAGGCGGCGCTGGACGAGGTGTGGTCGACCGACGATCCCATTCGCTCGTTCTGCGCTGCCTTCGAGCGCTCGGCCCCCGCGGTCGACGTCGTCGTTCATCCAGGGGCTGTGGACGGCCCACCGCCTTGGACGTTGAGCACCATTTTCCGAGGCTACCGAGGCGTGCTGCCGTGCAACGCCAATCTCCCGCGGTTTCGCTCGTACGGCGCGTACGGAGAGCGAGCGACCGATCCGTTCGCGAACCGACCTGTCAACCTCCGAGATCTTGCGGCGCGGGTCGGACGTGCTCGCGTCGAACAAATGGCTGAGGAGCTATTTCAGCCAATAGGACTCTTCCATCAGCTCCGCACGGTGCTCTACGACCGGAGCGGACATGTGCGGCTGCTCGCGGGCTACTACCGCCCCCGCGGAGGACTGCCCTTCGACGCCGCCGACCACGCGCGGCTCCATGCGTTGCAGCCGGCGCTTCGGCGCTGGGTCAATCTGGCGACGGCCATTGGGTTCGAGCCGCTCGGAGACGGCGCGCTCGTGTCCGCAGTGTCGGCCATGGTCGGGCCATCGCTCCTCACTCGTCGCGATCGGATCGTGTTCGCGAATGCCGCGGCGCATGCCTTGGCCGAGAGGGCGTCGCGCTCGCCGAGCTGCGCGCCCGTGGACGGACCATTCGCCTCCGCGAGCGTGGCATCGAGCTCGATCTCTTGCTGCTCCCCTCGCCCGCGAGTGCACAGCCCCAGGTGCCGGTAGCGACCTACCTCCGACCGGTCTTGAAGCTGCTCCGCGAAGGCCTCGCAGACAAGGAGATCGCCGAACGGCTCGGTCTGCCAATGAGCACGGCACGGACCTACGTCCAACGCGTGCTCACCATCTTCGGCGTGCACGGTCGACGAGCCCTCATGCGGCTCGACTGAGGCCTACCTCATCGACCGCGACACCGCGCGCCCGACTGAACGGGAGGTCTCCGCGAAGTCCTCGACGAGGAGAGCGTGGCCAGCCCCCGGCACGATCTCGAGTGCGGCGTGGCGTGCGCGAGCGGCGATTGATTCGGCGTGAGCCGGCGGCATCGCCGAGTCCTCGGCCCCCGTGCGGAGCGTGATCGGGATGTCGAGCTCCCCGATGCGTTCCAGCAACGACACGGCGTCCGCCAGGTCTTCTAGCTCCTCGATGAGGACCTCGGGCGGCGCGAGTGAGAGCCATTCCTCTACAGCGGACACGAACGCGGGTTCGGTGACGGCTGCCTTCGACAACATCCGTGGTGCCAAGACGCCGCTCAGGTCGACGCCGTCGCGGAGCGCTCCGGCCAGGCCACGCATCGCGTCTCGTTCCTCCGCAGAGAGCCCCGCGAACGCTCCGAGCAGCGCCAGGGACCTGACGACGACGCGTCCCGAGAGGGCCAGGCGGATCGCGCGGTACGCGCCCATGGACGTCCCGACCACGTCGACCTCGGCGACTCCGCGTTCGGCGAGCAGCGCGAGGATCGCGCACTCGATGGACGCGATGTCCTGCCTGCCCGGAGCAGGAGGAGCGCCGGCGTACCCCGGCATCGAAGGGACGAGCACGCGTCGCCCGTGGAGCGTCGCGCCCAACCTGACGAGCTCCGCGGGCGGTGAGGGCAATCCATGCAGGAGGAGCACGGCCGGTCCGGTCCCAAGTTCCGTGGTGCGAAGCATGAGCTCTCCAGCGGTATCATGTGAGCGTGTTCATCATCTGGCTTTCGGTGGCCAGTAGTCGCGACCAACGTTAGATCTGCAGATCTCCTGCGAACTGCATAATTCGCCAGCGGCGCCATCTGAGGCTGTCGGCGGCGACACCGTTCACTGCAGTCTGCATGAGGTTCGCGCCCTCGCCACGGGGCCTCCCTTCCCTTCGCGGGCCGCCCGCGGTATCGCCTCGCCATGACCGAGCGCGTCCCCCTCGATCCGCTGAGCACCTTCGGCCCCGACCAGCCCTGCTTCGGCTGCGGCCCGCGACACCCCATCGGGTTTCACCTCGAGCCCTACCGGGAGGGCGACGTCGTCTGCGTCGACTACACGCCGCCGGAGCGGTTCCAAGGGCCGCCCGGGCTCATGCATGGTGGCCTGGTGATGACGCTCGCCGACGAGCTCGGCGCGTGGGTCGTCCTCGGCCTCAAGGAGCGCTTCGGCTTCACGGCCGCCATCGAGGCTCGCCTGCTGCGACCCGTTCGTATCGGCGCGCCCGTCCATGGCCGCGGGCAAATCCTGTCGGACACCCACCGCGTCGTGAAGATGAGCATCACCCTCGCGCAGGAGGGCGCGGAGGTGTTCCGCGGGACCCTCACCTTCGCGCTCCTCGATCGGGCGTCCGCGGAGAAGCTCCTCGGGGGGCCGCTCCCCGACACCTGGGTGCGATTCGCGCGCTGAGCGTGCGGCTCACCGGCCCGCGAAGTACGCCTCGAACACCTTTCGGGCCACGACGTTGCCCTTCGACCACCACGACACGTCGTTCGAGAGCAGCACCGCGACGGCGATCTCCGGCCTCTCGGCGGGCGCGAAGCCCGCGAACCAGGAGACCATGCGCGTCGGGTGCCCGCCCACGAGGGTGCCGGTCTTGCCCGCGACGTTGACGTTCGGCAGCACGGGCCGCGCTCCCCCCCGAGCCTCGCGGAACGCCTTCGCGGCCGTCCCCCGCCGCGTGGTCACCACCAACATCTGGGTCATCGCGCGGGCGGTCTCGGGGCTCATCGCGCGGCCGACGGACACGCGCGCGACCGGCGCGCCGCTGTCGTGCACGAAGAGCTTCACCTTCTCGCCGCCGTTCGCGATCGTCTGCATCGCGAAGAGCGCGCCGAGCGGGGAGAGCGTCGCGCTCCAGAAGCCGGCCGACGCCCTCGCGAGGCCGAGCCGATCGTCCGGGATCGTCGCCTCGCCGAACGCCGCGTCGACGTCCGCGGGCACCTTCGCGCCGAAGCCGAGCGCGCCCGCCGTCGCGCGGAGCTCGAGGGGCGACAGGTGCTTCAGCGTGAGGCGCGCGAACACCGTGTTGATGCTGAGCCCGAGGGCCTCCGAGAAGGGGACACACCCGAGGTCGCGGGGGCTGTCGTCGAGGTCCGCCTCGGTGATGCCGTGCTCGGCGTCCGTGTAGCACTGCCGGGTGGTGAGCGAGACGCGGTGCCGGTCGAGCAGCGCCGCGGTCGTGACGACCTTGAATACACTCGCGCTGGATGTGTGCGCCTCGCGGACCCAGTCGCCGGGCCCGCGGGACGCCCACGCGAGCACACGGCCGGTGCGAACGTCGGAGACGACGATCGCGCCGCCGGGCGCACGCGACTCGTCCAGCAAGCGCAGCATCTTCGCCTGAAGCGTCGGGTCGACCGTGGTCTTGCCGGTCAGGCTGCCGAGCCCCGCGTGCACCGCGGCAGGAGCGGGCGCCCTCGGAGCCGTGGGAGCGGCGAGCCGCGCGGTCTTGCCGTGTGCGTCCGCAGCAGGTGGGTGAGAGGCCGGGGTGGCGGCGTGCGCGACCGGAGCGACCGCGTGCGGGGCCGGGCCAGCCGCCTGAGCCGTGGCTGCCAACGGCACCAGTGACGCGAGCGCGAGGACGCGAGCGAGGCTGTGGCGCATGAGGTCCGCTAGCCCACGGGTCGAGCCCGGGCCAACTTCTCGGCCCGTCGCGCCGGCGACCGCGAGCGCCCCGCGTCCCGGCGGCGCGTCGCCGCGCGAGCGTGTATCGTGAGGTCATGCGAAGCAGCGCTGTGGCCCCTTCGCGAGCGCGCGCGCGCTCGAGCGTGCCGCAAAGGCTCGCGGGCGCGTGCACGTGGTCGCTGCTCGCGGTCTCGGCCTGCGCGTCGCGGTTCGAGGTGGAGACCACGCCTGGCGTCGCGGCCTCGGCCTCGGCTTCGGCCTCCACCGCCCCTACCGCCCCGCCGCCGCCGCCCGGCGACACGGGCGTCGACGCGGCGCCCCCGAACGACGCGGGCAAGGGCAACGACGCCGCGGGCGACGCCCCGGTCATCGACGCGGCCGACGCGGCCTCCACGCGCAAGCGCGTCTTCGTCACTTCGACCACCTACAAGGGCAACGATCTGTCGACCCTGGGCGGCGTGACCGGGGCGCGGGGCGCCGACGTCCTCTGTGGCAAGGTGGCCGTCGCGGCAGGCCTCATCGGCCGGTTCGACGCTTGGATCTCCGACATGGACGCGAACGCGGCCGCGCGCCTCGCCGACCCTGGCCCGTTCTACGACGTGACGCGCCGGACGCTCGTCTTCGACAAGAACCCGGCGCTCGGTCCGCCGCTGGTCGCCATCCCCGACGAGAACGGCGCGCTGGGGGCCATGCGCACCGTGTGGACGGGGAGCTCGGCGGCCGGGGTGAAGCTCAACGACTGCGACCGGTGGACGGGCGGCGGCTCGATGGGCACCGTGGGCAACGCGAACACCCCCGCGAGCTTCGCCAGCGCGGGGACCGTCTCGTGCGACTCCTCGCGCCGCCTGTACTGCTTCGAGCGGTAGCTAACGTTAGGCGGCGCGTCAGGCGAGCCGCGTGTTCGGGAGAAGCCGCGCCATGCGCGCCTTCTCGTCCTTCGTGACCTTCGCGTCCGAGCAGTACAAGCTCTCGAGCGGGAGCGTCTTCAGCCAGTCGCCGAGCGGAAAAGCGCCGGGAGACCCGGCGAGATCGAGGTGCCGCAGCTTCTTCAGGCGCTTCATCGACGAGGGCAGCGGACCGAGCGCCGGGTTGTCCGATAGGGCCAGGAAATCGAGCGCGCCGAGCTCGCCGATCCACGGCGGCAGCGCGGTGAAGCTGGGCGAGCTCTGGACGTACATCGTGTCCAGCGACTTCAGGCGGCGCATCGACTCCGGGAGCTCGGTGAGCCCGGTGCGCGTCGCGGAGACGTGCTTCAGCGCGGCGAGGTCTCCGATGCGGGTCGGCAGCTTCTTCAACTGCGGGCAGTCGCAGAGGGAGAGCACCTCGAGGCTCTTCGGGAGCGCGCCCTCGGGGATCGACGCGAGCTCTTTCCCGTAGATCCAGAGCTCCTTCAGCGCGCCGAGCTCGCCGAGCCCCTCCGGCAACGCGGTGAACGCGCCGGTCAGCGTGAGCTTCGTCAGCTCGCGGAGCCGCGCGACCGAGGGGAGCGTGGTGCACGTCTCGACGCTGAGCGTGAGCTCGGTGAGCCCCGGCGGCAGCGCGTCGTCCGCGATCTTGGTGAGCGCCTCGGACTGAATCGAGAGGACCCTCAGCTTCATGAGGCCCGCGAGGGGCGGGACCTTCCGGAGCTTGTCCAGCCACAACGTGAGGCTCTCGAGCTCGGTCAAGCCCGCGATCGACGCCGGCAGGGCCGTCATGGTTCCGTCGGAGATCTCGAGCTCCCGGAGCTTCTTCGCGCGCCAGACGCTCTTCGGCACGTGGGCGAGCTCGAGCCACTCGAGCTTGAGCTTCCGGAGGTTGGGAAACGAGTCGAAGCGCAGGTCCTCGAGCGCCCGCAGCTTCCGCAGGTGGGTGAGGCGGATGCCCTCGAGCCACGGCATCTTGGCGAGATCCGACGCCTCCTCGAACGGGCTCTGCGAGAGCGCGAGCTCGCGGAGCCAGGGCATGCGGAACAGGACCTCGGGGATCCGTGTCATCTGCGTGTTGATCACGTGGAGCGATCGCAGCGCGGTGAGCCGCGCGATGCCGTCGGGGATGGTGGTGATGGGAGCGCCGATGCCGAGCGACTCGAGCGAAGGCGGCTCGAAGACCGCGTCGGGGAGCGCGGTCGCCTTGCCGTCGGAGACGTTGCGGCTCTTGCCGTCGTTGTAGAGCGAGGTCTCGATCCCGAGCTTCGGAGGCTTCTTCGCCTTCGGAGGTCTCTTGGGCTTGGGGAGCCGGAGATCGACCTCCTTCCGAAGCGTGACGCACACGACGCAGTCGCAGCGCTGCTTCAGGCTCGCCGCGCGGACCTTCGCGCGCTCCGCTTCGCGGAGCTCCTCCATCTCCACGTGACCTTCCTCGAGAGAGTCGCTCACGAGGTAGGGATCCTCCTTCGGTCCGCTCACTCCGAAGACGTGTCCGCGGAGCACGACGAGCGGCTCCGCGCAGCTGTCGAGCAGGGCCTGCAGCGGAGCGATCTCGTCCACGAGCGCGAGCCCATGCCGCGCCGCGAGCGTGTCGAGCGCAGAGGGGGCGCCGCCGCTCTTCGACGCGAGGGCGGCCAGGTAGAGCTGGAACCAGTGCTCGCAGGCGTGCGACGAGGCCTGGCAGAGGCCAGCGCCATCACGGAAGACGAAGGACACGAGGTCGCCGCGGCCTTCGCCATCTTCGTGGGCGATGTCGAGGAAGTCCTCGGTGACCTGACGGTACGCCTTCCCCTTCGCCACGCGGCGGATGTTGTCTCCAATGATGGCGTAGAGCTCGTCGTAGAGCGCGCTCGCCGCGCCCTCCACGCGTGGCTCGTCACCGAGTGGTGTGAACGTCGTCGAGAAGCCAGTGCCGCCCATCTCCGCGAGGATATCGAACGGCAAGCGCTCCACAAGGCTCGCGCGCCGCGGCTCAGGGGGAGGTTGGGCCCTCCCCGCCGCGCCTACCCTAGCGCGACGACGTGGCCGAGAGAGCGCCGTGTGGTCTATGAGCCATGCGTGCACTCCGCCCACGAGCCCTTCCGCCGCGCCCTCGAGGAGGAGCTCGGCGAGCCCATCACCTGCGACGGCCTGACGTGCGCGTGGTCGCTGCTCCAGCGCAAGCGCGGCCACCGGCACTCGACCGACGACGTGCTCACCGCGGCGTACGCGCTCGAGCACGGCGGCGCGCCCGACGACGCGACCACGCTCGACCTCGGAGCCGGCATCGGGACCGTCGGCCTGCTCGTGCTCTGGGGCCTCGGCGAAGGCGCGCGCCTCGTCGGCGTGGAGGCGCAGGAGGTGAGCTTCCGCCTCTTTCGCGAGAACCTGCGCATGAACGGCCTCGAGGCGCGCGTGAGCCCAGTCCACGGCGATCTCCGGACCACGACGCTCGGGCAGCGCTTCCCCCTCGTGACGGGGAGCCCGCCGTACTTCGACGTCAAGGCCGGCGTGGTGCCGAGCGACTCGCAGAAGGCCCACGCGCGCTTCGAGCTCCGCGGCACCGTGGCCGACTACGCGCTCGCGGCGCGGCGCGCGCTCACCCCCGACGGGCGCTTCGTCTTCTGCTTCCCCACCCCGCAGAAGGCTCGGGCGCTGGAGGGCGTGCGCGCCGCTGGGCTCGCGATCGTCACACGGCGCGACGTGGTCCCGCGCGCCGGCCTGTCGCCCCTGTTCTCTCTCTTCGCGTGCAGGATCGCGAGCTCAGCCGGCGCCGACGAGGTCGACCCGGTGGAAGAGCCGCCGTTCCTGGTGCGGGATGCGGGCGGCGGTCTCAGCGAGGCGATGCGCAGGGTCCGTGCCCGCTTCGGGTGGCCGGACTCGTCGCGATAGGAGAACGAACCGTTCTCCGTTGAGCGTCAATATCAACGGGCCCGCCCTCGTATCACTGCCTATGCCCACCCTTCGAAAGTGGCTCCCCGTCTTCGCCATCGCGGCGGGCGCCGCAGGCGCGTTCGTCACCGCCGCCGGTCCCGTGGCGGCCGCGCCCAACAAGGACCTCAAGCAGCTCATGAAGCAGCTCGAGTCAGCGACCGCCGCGGGCGACACGGCCACGATGGCCTCGCTGTTCACCAAGACGAAGGGGTTCGCCAAGCCCGAGTACGCGACGTGGGGAACGCTCTCCGAGCAGGGGCGGGCGGCGGCAGCCGGAGGCGACGTCGCCAGCGCCAAGGCGACGTGCAAGAGCTGTCACTCCGAATACAAGTCGGCGTACCGCGCGAAGTACGGCTCCGGGCCCCCTGACGACGTACACCTGCCGTTTGGCGAAATCATCCGTCGTGGGGCGCGGTGCCCTAGAACGGTCGCGTGGAACCAACCTGGGATCTGAGCGCGTACTTTCCGTCATTCGACTCTCCGGAGCGCGCAGCGTTCGACTCGGCGCTCGCGTCCGACCTCGTGGCGCTGCTCCACGACGCGGAGGCGCTCGACGCGCTGTCTCGCGAGACCCAGGACGCCTGGGTGGGGGTCGTGCTCCGCTACGAGGACGGCCTCGGCCGGTTTGGCCACACATCTTCCTACGTGACCTGCCTCGCGTCGGCCGCGGCGGACGACGAGCGCTTCGGGCTCGCGGAGGGCGCGCTGGGCGCCCCTCGAGCGACGCTCGAGAAGTGCGCCGGCGAGCTGCGGCGTGCGCTCGGCGCAGCTTCGGCGGAAGAGCTCGCGGGGCTGCTCGGCGATCCGCGGCTCGCCGGCGCCGAGCACTTCCTCTCGCAGCTCCACGTCGACGCCCAGCGCCGTATGCCCGCCGCGCTCGAGGCCCTCGCGTCCGACCTCGCGACGGACGGCATCTTCGGCTGGGGTCGCCTCTACGACACGGTCGCCGGGAAGCTCTCGTTCGAGCTGACCCTCCCCGACGGCACCCACGAGGTCGTCCCCATGGCCGCGCGCCGCTCGCGCATGGCCGACCCGGATCGCGCCGTGCGCGAGGCCGCGTTCACCGCGGGGAACCGCGCGTGGGAGGCGGTCTCCGACGTCACGGCGGCGGCGCTCAACCGCATCAGCGGCACGCGCCTCGCGCTCTACCGACGCCGCGGCGTCGAGCACTTCCACGACGCCGCGCTCCACGACGCGGGCATCTCTCGCCGCACGCTCGACGCGATGAACGAGGCGGTGGTGGGCGGGCGCCCGCTCGCGCGCCGGGGTCTGCTCCTCAAGGCCCGCGCCATGGGCCTCCCCGCGATCGCCTGGTACGACCTCGAGGCGCCGCTGCCGTTGCCAGAGACCGAGCGCATCCCTTGGGAGCGCGGCAGAGACCTCGTGCGCCGCGCCTTCGCGGGCTCGTACCCCGCCCTCGCCGCCCACGTCGACGAGGCCCTCGCCAAGCGCTGGATCGAGGCCGAGCCGCGCGCCGGCAAGCGCCCCGGCGCCTACTGCACCGGCAGCGATCTCACGGGCGAGTCGCGGGTGTTCATGACCTACCAGGGCGCGCTCGGCGACGTCTCCACGCTGGCGCACGAGCTTGGCCACTCGTTCCACCATCACGTGCTCGCGGGCACGCGCGTGCTCGCGCGGCAGTACCCGATGACCCTCGCCGAGACCGCCTCCACCTTCGCCGAGAGCGTCCTCTCCGCCGGCCTGCTGGCCGAGCCAGGCATCTCCGCGGCTGCGCGTGCGCAGCTGCTCGGGGAGGTCGCGGGCGACGCCGCGGCGTTCCTGCTCGACGTGCCCACCCGCTTTCTCTTCGAGAGCCGCTTCTACGAGCTGCGCTCGCAGGGAGAGGTGCCCGCGAGCCGGCTGTCGTCGCTGATGGTGGAGGCGCAGCGGGAGGTGTTGGGCGAGGCGCGCCAGGTGGGCGCCGAGGATCCCCTCTTCTGGGCCTCGAAGCTTCACTTCTTCATCCCGGACTTGTCGTTTTATAACTTCCCGTATACATTCGGCTATTTGCTGTCGCGCGGGCTCTACGCGCGCTTCACCGAGGAGGGCCCGAGCTTCCTCCCTCGCTACGAGGCGTTCCTCCGCGCCACCGGCGGCGCGCTCGCGCACGAGGTGGCCCGCGCGTCGATCGGCGAGGACCTCGAGTCGCCCGAGTTCTGGGCGCGCGCGATCGCCACGCTGGAGGCTCCGATCGCGGAGCTCGAGGCCGCGCTCGGTGAGGTGATGGGCGCGCCGCCACCCTGACCGGGCCGCCGCGACGGTCAAATCGAGTGGATGGGCGCGATTGAGCGGGCCGCCGTGCTGGCCGGGCCGACCAGCTCCTCCGTGAGCGCGAAGAACTGCTCGGCGTCGGTGTCGTAGGCGAACACGTCGCCGGTCTCGATCTTGTAGACCCAGCCGTGCAGGCCGAGATCCCCTTTGGCGAGGCGCGCGGCGACCGCAGGCATCGTGCGAAGGTTCTCGATTTGCACGAGCACGTTCTCCTCGATCGCCGCAGTGAGGAGGGGCTCGCCCTCGAGGTCGGCGTAGCACTTGGCGACGATCTGGCGGGTCTCCTCGGCGTAGTCGAGCCACGCGCGCATGGCGGGCAGCTCGGCGGTGCTCGAGGGGTCGAGGAGCGCGCCGATCGCCCCGCAGTGGGAGTGCCCGCACACGATGATGTCCTCGACCTCCAGGACCGCGACGGCGTACTCGACCGTCGCGGCCTCGCCGTTCAGCGGGGCGCCGCTCGGGGGAACGATGTTGCCCGCGTTGCGCAAGATGAAGAGCTCGCCGGGGTGCGTCCCGGTCAGCAGGTTCGGGTTCACTCGGGAGTCCGAGCACGTGATGAACAGCGTGTCCGGGTGCTGCCCCCTCGCGAGCCGCTCGAACATCGCTCGCTCGGAGCGGAACACGTTCTTCTGGAAGTGGTGGATGCCTCGGACGAGCTTCTGCATGATCCTCCTGCTGCGCGGCCGCCAGGCTACCACCCCCCGATCCGCGAGCTTGGCCCTTCGTCGCCGCCTCGTCGGGCTACTCGCTCGAGCTCACGGCGTCGCGGAGCAGCGCGTCCTTTTTCCGCTCGAGGTCGGCCACCATGCGCTCGTAGGCCTCTTGCGAGAGCACTGTCTCGCGCGCGGCCATCTCGTCGAGGAACGTGTCGGAGATCCGGTCGATGCGCGCGCGGGTCTCCTGCATGCGGTGGGCCCACTCCTCCTCCATCACCTCGAGCGGCACGGCGTCGGGCAGGGCGAGCTCGGCGCGAATGCGCATGAGGAGCGAGTGCTCCTGGGGCGAGCAGCGGCCGTCCACGTTGGCCATCGCCACGGCGGCGCGGAACGTCAGCTCCCGGGCCTCGTCGGAGCGCAGAGCGGCGAGCGAGGCCGGCAGATCGACGCGCTCGTCCGGGCGCACGCGGACGTTGAGCTGGCTCCCGATGCCGGAGAGCAGGTGCCGTTCGTCGTGGTCGACGTCTCCGTCGACTTGTGCGACGGCCAGGAGAACGCGGAGGCTGGCGCGAAGTTCTACAGGGTCCATGGCCGGAGTCTAGCCACGGCAGAGCTTGAGCGCCCGCGCGGAAAACGCGCTTCCGATCAGCGACCGCCGGCCACGTAGCGTGGGCTCCCGGCGACGAACGTGCGGAGGGTCCCGCGGTGGAGCCCCGGCGCGAGCCCCATGGCGTTCGCGCTGGCGGGCGTGCCGCCAGGGGTCGCTCTCCGGAGCCCGGCGTCGTACACCGGCGGCTCGGCCGCGTCTCAGAGCGCCGCGCCGACCCGCGCGCCCTCCAGGATGGCGCGCCGCGCGTCGAGGCTCCCCCGCGAGCTTCGCGCCGCCGATGACGTGCACGTTCGCCCGCCCGATGCGCTCGCCCTCGGAGGCAGAGAGCCCGCGAGCTCGCGCGGACTCTGGCCCGCGCAGAGCACCACGTGATCCACGTCGAGCACCTGCGGCACGCCGCCGACCTTCACGTGGAGGCCGCGATCGTCGATCGCGACGTACTCGACGTCGGCCAGCATGTGCACGCCGTAGGCCTTCAGGAGCAGGCGGTGGCCCAGCCGGTGGTCTTGCCAGGGCCAGCCCCCATCTTCTTGTCGCCGGCCCGCCGCTGGAGCAGCCACACCTCGCGCGGCGCCTCGTGCGGCGCGGCCTTCGCGAGGCCGCCGACCGCCTCTCCGCTGAGGTCGATCCCCCACTGCGTGGCGTAGTGCGTGACCGAGGCGCGCCCCTTCTCGAGGAGGTAGGCGCACACGTCGACGCCCACGCCGCCGGCGCCGATCACGGCCACGCGCCGCCCCGCCTCGACCTTGCCCGAGAGGAGATCGGGGTAGCTCACGACCTTGGGGTGCTTCACGCCGTCGAGCCGCGGAACGCGCGGCACGACGCCCGTGGCCACGACGACCTCGTCGTAGCCCCCGAGCTCGGCGCGCGTCGCGCGCGTGCCGGTGCGCACCTCCACGCCGGTCTTCCTGAGCTCGGTCTCGAAGTAGCGAATCGTCTCGGAGAACTCCTCCTTGCCAGGCACGCGCGCGGCGAGCCGGAACTGGCCGCCGATGGAGCCCTCCGCCTCGAAGAGCGTGACCGCGTGGCCTCGCTTCGCGAGCACCGTGGCGGCCGAGAGCCCGGCCATGCCCGCGCCCACGACCGCGATTTTCTTCGGGTTCTTGGCGCGCAGGTAGACAAGCTCCGTCTCGTAGCCGCCGCGCGGGTTCACGAGGCAGGTGGCGCGCTTGCCTTGGAAGGTGAGGTCGAGGCAGCCCTGGTTGCACGCGATGCACGTGTTGATGGCCTCGGGCTCGCCCGCCGCCGCCTTGTTCACGAAGTCAGCGTCGGCGAGCAGCGGCCGAGCCATCGAGACGAGATCGGCGTCGCCCGCCGCCAGGAGGTCCTCGGCGTCCTCCGGGGTGTTGATGCGGTTCGACGCGATGACCGGGATGTCGAGCTCGGCGCGCATCTTCGCGGTGAGCGCGCGGAACGCCGCGCGAGGCACCTGCGTGGCGATGGTGGGGATCCGCGCCTCGTGCCAGCCGATACCCGTGTTGAGGACGTCGGCGCCCGCCGCCGAGACCGCCTTGGCGATGGTGACGATGTCGGGCCACGCGTTGCCGCCCGGCACCAGATCGAGGAGCGACATGCGGTACACGATGAGAAAGTCGGGGCCCGTGGCCTCGCGCACGGCCCGCACGACCTCGACCGGGAGGCGCATGCGGTTCTCCACCGGGCCGCCGTACTCGTCGGTGCGCTCGTTGACGCGCGGGCAGGAGAACTGGCTCAGCAGATACCCCTCGGAGCCCATGATCTCGACGCCGTCGTACCCCGCGAGCTTGGCGAGGCGCGCGCACCGCGCGTAGTCACGCACGGTGGCTTTGATCTCGAAGCGCATCATCGCCCGCGGCTTGAACGGCGAGATGGGCGACTTCTTCGCCGACGACGACACGACGAACGGGTGGTAGCCGTAGCGCCCCGCGTGGAGGATCTGCATGGCGATCTTGCCGCCGTGCGCGTGCACGGCGCTCGTCACCTTGCGGTGGAAGTACACGTCGGCGCGGCGGTTCAGCGTGCCGCCGAACGGCAAGAGCCACCCCTGGCGGTTCGGGGAGATACCGCCGGTGATGATGAGCCCGACGCCGCCGCGCGCCCGCTCTTCAAAGTAAGCGGCGAGCTTCCCGTAGTTGAAGAACCGGTCCTCGAGGCCGGTGTGCATCGAGCCCATCACGACGCGGTTCTTGAGCGTCAGAGGGCCAAGATCGATGGGCGAGAGCAGGGTGGGGTACGCGGTCATGGCGCGCGCACCCTAGCAGGTCCTGCAGGTCGCTCGCCCCCCGGCCGGCGAGGCAAGGCGAGCGAGCAGACCCCTGGGAACTGCGGCAACGGGCTGTTCGCATCACCAGGGCGTGTGCGGGTGCGAGTCGGGCCGGACGCAGTGTTGCGACGGGACGACGAGCCCCACGTGTCAGTGCCGCGCGGGCGGCCTGTAGGTGGTCGCGAAGGGCCTCGCGCGGAATCCCATGAAGAAGCGGCACGCCCGGTAAGATTCGAACTTACGACATTCGGCTTCGAAGGCCGGTGAAAACGCGGGTATTATCGAGCTTTCTTCGCGCCGTGACACCTTGCTGACACTGGCCACCAAAGCGCTAGAAGCCGCTCGAGATGGGAGACCCGAAGCCCTGCGGAAGTGTGTCGAGGCGCTCGTGCTCGTGCGGGATGCTCTCGAGGTTCAGGACGCCCCCGACGAGCGGCCTGTAGCCTACCGCGACCGGAGCACGCGCCAGACGTAGAGGGTGCCCGTGGTCGTGTTCAGCGACATCCGGACCACGTACGATGCCACGTACAGCCGGAGGGCGCCGAGACGTCGCCACGGACGACGCGGAGGTCACCCTTCGTTGTGCGCGCGAAGTGGTACACCGCCTCGGAGATGCGCGAGCCGCTGGTACGCCAGTGGAGCGCGAGAAGGTCGTGCTCGGCGGGAGGGTACCAGACAACGGTGAGACTCACTCCGCGGCAGACTCCGCACGGCGCCGCTCTTCGAGCTTGCGCACGATCTCCGCGTGAGGGATGCCGGGCGCAGTGGGGTCAACCTCCGCAAGCGCCGCGCGCTCCCATTCGGTCTCTTCCTCTCGGGGAGCCGCCGCGATGACGGCAAGGAATTCGGCGATGGTCGGGCTCATCCCTCCAGTCTGCCACGACGAGCGGGTGAAGGCGACCTGCCGAGCTGAACGGCCGTCATGACCGTGCACCGCCCCGACGTTGACCCACGACGCGCCCGCCGGCCTCGGGCGGCCCGATGGTCGCCCCGTGCGCGCGGAGGCCGGAGCGGGCGACGTGGGAGGTTCTTGCCGCGAGCGGTAAGTTGCGCGCCAACCCCGGCCGTCATGACCTCGGTTGCTTTTCGACGCGAACGACCGGCGGCGCCGGTTTCGCCGCGCCCACCCCAAAACCCCCGTGTTTCTGCTCGGGGCCGAGCGAAAACGTCGAGAAAAACGGTGGGGCCGAGTGAGCGGCCGCGCCCGAGGGAATCGTGCACCGCGACCTGTCGGCGCTTCGAAGGCGCGCCGCGGCCTCTGGAGTCAGGCCGCCTCGGTGCGGGCGGCGGGTTCGGACCACCACCCCGCGTCGATCCCGTCCTCGGAACCGGGCTCCGCTTGGGCGAGCTGTGTTGCCTGCACCTCGACGATCTCCACATCGGCGACGACGAGGAGCCTCACGTGGTCGTGCGGTTCGGGAGCTACGACCGCGACGCCGAGCGCTTCCGGTCACCCAAGGGCCGCCGCGGCGAGCAGAACGCGCGCCGCGTGCCGTTGTGGGGGCTCGCGCTCGACGCGGTACGGGCATGGCTTGACGGCCTCGACGTCTACGCCTCCCGGAACCCTCACGGCCTCGTGTTCCCGTCGGAGCGAGGCGCCGTGCGGCAACGCTGGCCACGCTCGTGGCCCGACGTCGTGCGCGCCTACGGGGTGGTTCCGCGCCTCGGCCGCCGCGTGTGGTGGCACCTGCTACGCCACACCGCGGCGTCAACGATGGTCTCAGGGTGGGATGGCATGCGCTGGTCCGTGGAGGACGTACAAAGGGTACTCGGCCACCGAGACATCCGCACCACCCAGCGTTACGCCCGGCTCGCACCCGACGCGATCCAGGCGGTCGCGATGCAGGCCGACGCCGCGTTTCGTGACACTTCGCGGAAGTGTCACGCCGAAGACCCCACCCTCACGAGCCCCTATAAAAAGCAGCACGCCCGGTGTGATTCGAACACACGACATTCGGCTTCGAAGGCCGACGCTCTATCCAGCTGAGCTACGGGCGCAAGCGGTTACGTTCCGACGGGTTACAGCGGCGCGCGCGCGGCGTCAATCGTGCGCTGCGAGCCCAGCCGAAGCGGGTCCACGCGAGCGACCCCGTTTGGTCAAGGTGGATGACTACTTGCCCCGCCCGATCTGTCGGGCGCGACGATTCACCGGTCGCGCCCGCGGCGCCGCCCGCGCGACCACCCGCCGCCCTCGTAGAGGTACTGGCCGCCCTCTTGGAAATAGCGCGGCGCGACCCAGCTCGCGCCCGGCGGCGCGGCGTCCCAGTGGCCCGGAATCCATGCATAGTGCATGCCCGTCCAGTGCCAGTAGCCACCGACCCACGCGGTGCGAGTGCGACTGGGCGGCGGCGCGGGGCGGGGCTCGTCGAGCGGCGCGGGCGGGGGCCCGCTCACCACCACGCCGCGCGCGGGCGCGGACGGCGCGGTCGCCACACACGCGGGCATCGCCACAAGGGCAAACGCGCCCGCGACCGTGAAGCGGAGCCACGACGCCGCGCGATGCGGGGCGATCGCGTTGTGGTGCGTGCGGTGCGTGCGGTGCGTGCGGTGCGTGCGGTGCGTGCGGTGCGTGCGGTGCGTGATGCCCATCTCCCTGCTCCGTCCCTGATTCTACGCCCTACGAGTGAACACCTTCCCGGGCCGTCGCGCCAACCCTGCGTCACATTTGTCGCCTCTTCTCGCACCTCTTCTCGCACCTCTTCTCGCACCTCTTCTCGCACCTCTTTTCTCACCTCCGCCGCGAAAATGGCGCGACACTGCGCCCATGACCGCAGCCGCTCTCGTGTCCGATCTCGCGTCTGACCTCGCGGGGCTCGACCCGCAGCTCAGGGCCCGCCTCGACGCGGCGGGCTTCCGCGACGCCCGCCTCGTCGAGCTCGCCGCCGGCCTCGCCGACAAGGCCGCCCTCTTCGCGAAGAACCGCCTGACCGGCGACGTGACCCCGCCGCGCGACGCGGAGCTCCTGTCGTTGCCCGAGGCCGGCAGCGCCGAGGCGGAGCGCCTCGGCGCCCTCGGGCGAGCGGCGATCGACCGAGGCGAGCTCGCGTTCTGCGTCCTCGCCGGCGGCATGGCGACCCGCATGGGCGGCGTCGTGAAGGCGCTCGTCGAGGCCTTCGACGGCCGCACGTTCCTCGACCTGCGGCTCGCGGAGAACGCGAGCGCCGGCGCGAAGGCCAAGGCGCCGATCCCACTTTGGCTCATGACGAGCGAGGCCACCGACGGCGGCATTCGCGAGGCGCTCCGCGCGCGCAGCGCCCCCGATCACGTCCACCAGTTCACCCAGGACCTGGGCCTCCGCCTCGCGCCCGAGGGTGGCCTGTTTCGCCAGGACGACGGCGATCCCAGCGCGTACGCGACCGGCCACGGCGATCTCGTCGACGCGCTACGGCGCACGCCGCTGCTCGACCAGTTCCTCGCGCGCGGCGGCGAGGGCCCGAAGACCGTGTGGATCGCGAACCTCGACAACCTCGGCGCGTCGATCGATCCGGTCGTGCTCGGGCGCTTCCTCGAGTCGAAGAAGCAGGTGATGGTGGAGGTCTGCCAGAAGGCCCCCGGCGATCGCGGCGGCGTCCCCGTGCACGCGCACGGCAAGCTGCAGGTGGTCGAGGAGTTCCGCCTGCCGGCGGGCTTCGACGGCGCCTCGGTGCCCGTCTTCAATACGAACACCTTCCTCGTGTCGGCCGAGGCCCTCGCGACCGCGAACATCCCGTGGACCTACTTCGCCGTCGAGAAGAAGGTGCAGGGGCGCGTCGCCATCCAGTTCGAGAGGCTCCTCCAGGAGCTCACCTCCGCCCTCGACGCGGGCTACGTGGTCGTGCCGCGCGACGGCGCTGCTTCGCGCTTTCTGCCCGTGAAGGATCACGACGAGCTCGCGCGCCGCCGCTCCGAAATCCAGGAAGTCGCGCGCGCTCGGGGTATGTTGTAACCACGGTGGCAGGTGCACGCCGCTGCGACCCGCCACGAAAGCGCAAGGAATGACGTGCAGTTCGAGATAACCCACGAGTTCGACATCCCTCTCGATGCGCTCGAGCTCGCGTTCCTCTCGCCCGACCTCGGGGCGAAGCTCTCGGCCCGCCTGCCGCACATCGAGGCCCTCACGCAGCTCACGCACAAGGTCGACGTCGATCGCCTCGAGCGCGTGTGGTCGTTCCGCGCCAACGTGAAGATCCCGCGTTCGCTCAGAAGTACGTCACCCCGGAGATGTGCGCGTGGGAAGAGACCACCGTACGACATTCGCCGGCACGCCGCCTCGTGGCGCTTGAAGGCGAACGTGAAGCCCGAGTGGCAGAAGTACTTCGCGTCGAGCGGCAGCTACCTCCTCGAGCCGCTGGAGACCGGGCGCACGCGCCGCACCGTGCGAGGCACGCTCGACCTCAACGTGTCGCTCGCCCGGGGCGTCGCCGAGAAGCCTGTCTTCTCCTGAGCTCGTGAAGAAGACCTTCGAGGCCGAGGCGGCGGCGCTGCGCGAGCTGGCCACGCTCGGCTGAATCGCCCGCACGCCGCACGCCGGCAAGGAGTCTCGTGAAGCGCCCAACCCTGAAGTCACGCTCCCCACGCACGTCTGGCAGGTCCCGCACGTCACGCAGGTCACGCCTCGTGGCCCTGGCCGCGGGCGCCCAGCTCGCGCTCGTCGCGTCGACCGGCCTCGCGCACGCCGAGCCGTTCCCCGCGAGAGGCGAGCGCGTGTTCTCCCCGGGCCGCAGCGCCGCGAGCGAGGACTCCGGCGAGGCCCTGGTGCTGAACCCCGCGAACCTGGGGTTCCTCACCGGGAAAGAGCTCCGCTGGACCGGCGTGCGCTGCACCGACACGCAGCGGGTCGCGTGTGGCCACTCGTTCGATCTCTCCACGCCCGTCATGTGGGGCCTCGGGGCGGGTTTCCGTGTAGACTACATCTCTCCGCCGAGCACCGCGGGTGGGCCTTATTTCGGGCAAGACTACGTGTGGCTCACGTGGGGCCTCGGCTACAGCGTGTCGCGCTCGCTCTCCTTCGGCGCCACCCTCCAGACCTCGTTCTCGCCGAACCGCAACGTGGGTGGCATCGTCGCGCTGAGCGCCGGAGTCTCGTACCGACCCAGCCCTCGCCTCGCGTTCGGCCTCGTCGCGCACGACTTCAACGGGCCGGCGAGCTTCCCCCTGCAGACCGGCACGTCGCGAACGCTCCTGCCGGTGCTCGATCGCCAGTACGTGGCCGCCGCGTCCTTCCGCCCCACGGGCACGCGCGCGTTCGAGATCGGCGCCGAGGTGCGCTACTACGACGGCGCCGACCAGGCGCGGCCCCGCGCGGTGCTGGGGGTCGACATCCCCGGCGTGGGTCGCGCGCGCGGCGACGTGGAGGTGGGCAACCTGAGCCAGAGCGATCCGGCCTACCTCGCGACGCTCGGCCTCGAGCTCAACCTGCGCGGCGCGTCGCTCGGCGGCGGCGCCATCGTCGGCAACGCCCTCGGCAGGACCACCGACACCGGCCAGTACCTCACCGCCGGGCTCGCCGACTTCGACAGCCCCGCGAGCATCCCGCGGAGCGGTCACGCCGTGACGTTGCGCCTCGAGGCGACCCCCGGCACCCGCAGCCACGTGCGCCTGCTCCGGCGCCTTTGGCGGCTCTCGGAGCGCGCGGACATCGAGGCCGTCACGCTGCTCCTCCGGGACGAGCCCGCCACGTCGTTCGCCCACGCCGAAGAGCTCGCCGACGCGTTCCGCCTCCTCCGCGCGCGCGGCAAGAAGGTCGTGTGCAGCTTCGAGACCGCGGGACCGAAGGGCCTCTTCGCGTGCGCGAGCGCCGACCGCGTCGTGCTGAACCCGGCGGGCGGCGTGCGCTACTCCGGGCTCAAGAGCACGCACATCTACCTCGCCGGGCTCCTCGACAAGATCGGCGTGAAGGCCGAGTTCGTCCGCATCGGCGCGCACAAGTCCGCGCCCGAGCAGCTCATGAACCGCTCGGCGAGCGACGTGGCGCGCGCCGACCAGGAGGACCTGCTCCGCAACAACGAGGCCGTGTTCGTCCGGAACATGTCGCTCTACAGGCACATGCCGGAGGCGCAGATCCGCGAGGTCACGCGCAAGGGGCCGTTCGTCGCCGTCGAGGCGCGCGACGCGAAGCTCGTCGACACGCTCGCCTTCGACGACGAGCTCGACCGGGTCACGCAGGACGTCGTCGGCCGCAAGGTCGCCGTCGAGAAATACGTCGAAGAGGCGGTCGCGCCGCTCCGCTTCGGCCAGCGGAACAAGGTCGGCCTGCTCTACGTCGACGGCGACATGATCGACGGCCGCTCGAGCACGGTGCCGCTGCTCGGCATGAAGCTCTGCGGCAGCTACACCATCGCCGAGAGCGCCAAGCGCCTCCGCGAGGACTCGAGCGTGCGCGCCGTGGTGCTGCGCGTCGAGACGCCCGGCGGCTCTTCGCTCGCGGCCGACGTCATGTGGCGAGAGCTGCGGCTCCTCGCGCAGAAGAAGCCGCTCATCGTGTCGATGGGCTCCATCGCCGCGAGCGGTGGGTACTACGTCGCGGCGGCCGGCACGAAGATCTACGCGTTGCCGCTCACGGTGACCGGGAGCATCGGCATCTTCTACGGCAAGGCCGACGTGAGCGGCCTGCTCGCCAAGCTCGGCGTGAACGTCGAGGTGCGAAAGACCACGCCGCGCGCCGACGCCGAGTCGTTCTTCCGCGGCTTCACCCCCGACGAGCGCACGGAGCTCGATCGCAAAGTGGGGCAGTTCTACGACGTGTTCGTCGACCGCGTCTCGCAGGGTCGCAAGCTCACGCGCGAGCAGGTGGACGCCGTCGGGCAAGGGCGCGTGTGGGCGGGGCAGGCGCTCGACAAGAAGCTCGTCGACGAGATGGGGCCTCCGCCACGCGCTCGAGCACGCGCGCAAGGCCGCGAACCTCCCGGAGGACGCGCCGATCCAAGAGGAGCCGCCCGTCACCAAGTCGCTGCTCGAGACGGCGCTCGAGCTCGCCGGCTACGCCCGAGGCCCGATGGTGATCGACGGCCTCCCGGTGCAGGTCAAAGACGTGGTGCGGGCCGTGGCGCCCATGGCCGTGTACGCCGACAGCGTGCCGCTCGCGCGCATGGAGTGGGAGACCCTCGGCGAGAACGGCGTCGACGACGACTGAGCGCGGCCTCGCGCCGACCCTCCCGCGCCCTCCAGCCCCGCCCAGGACGCCCAATTTGGGAGCCCGACGAGGACCGTGCACGAGCGCCCTTGACGAAAGCGTGAACGTCATTTACTAAATGACCATGGTTTACGAAATGCCGAGCACCCCGCGAGCGCGTCGCCACGGCGACAACCAGCGGCGCATCCTCGACGCGGCCATGGGCATGGTCGAGCGCGAGGGCTTCGCGGGGCTCTCTATCCACAAGCTCGCGGCCGCGGTCGACTACACGCCGGGCGCGCTGTACCGCTACTTCGGCTCGAAGGACGCGCTCTACGCGCAGCTCGTGCTGCAGGCCCTGGCGGACGCCCGCGCTCACCTCGAGCGCGGCCGGGCGCGCCTCTCCCGGGACGCGTCGCCGCTCGCCGTGGTCTTCGCTTACGCGCGCTCCTACCGTGAGTTCGCGCGGGCCACCCCCGAGCGCTTTGGCCTGCTCGCCACCACCCTCGCCGATCCGCGGGTCCTCGTGGAGGACGACGGCGCCGCCGAGCCGATCATGGCGAGCATGATGGCGACGTTCCAGGGCGTGAGCGTCGCGCTCGCGGCGGCGAGCGAGGCGGGCGAGCTCGCCGCGGGCGATCACGTCGAGCGCACGCTCTGCCTGTTCGGCTTGGCGCAGGGCGTCCTGCAGATGGAGAAGCAGGCGAGCCGGGCGGCCGGCGCGATCGACACCGAGCGGCTCTTGCTCTCGGGCGTGCGCGCGCTGCTCGTGGGGTGGGGCGCTTCGCCCGACGCGGCCGACGCGGCCAGCTCCTCGACGTGCTCGACCTGAAAGAGCATCTTCCGCCGGACGCGCGGCCTCGAAGGCACGAAGAACAGCGAACACTGGGGAGTCACGACGATGAGCGAGCTTGGCAAGTCGGTGGTGTGGGCCTTCGTCGCGGCGCTCTCGGGGGCGCTCACGTGGACCTTCCTCGAGTACGTCATCCACCGCTGGCTCGGGCACGACAAGCGGTTCCGCAAGAACCCGTTCGCGGTCGAGCACATTCGCCACCACAGCCAGGGCGACTACTTCGCCCCCACGTGGAAGAAGCTGTGCGCTGGCGCCGCGGCGGGCTCGGTGGTCGCCGTCCCCGCGGTGGCGATCGCGGGCTCCGCGATTGGCCTCGCGTACACAGTGGGCTGCTCGCCTTCTACGGGGCGTATGAGGTGCTCCATAGGCTCGAGCACGTGACCGGCGGCGTGGGGCCCTACGCGCGCTGGGCGCGTCGGCACCACTTCACGCACCACTTCGTCGACGCGCGCTTCAACCACGGCGTCACCACCTCGCTCTGGTATCACGTGTTCGGCACCTACAAGGCTCCGTCGACCATTCGCGTCCCCCAACGCCTGTGCATGCGGTGGCTGAAGGACGCGAGCGG
Source organism: Myxococcales bacterium (assembly GCA_016720545.1). Classification (NCBI taxonomy): domain Bacteria; kingdom Pseudomonadati; phylum Myxococcota; class Myxococcia; order Myxococcales; species Myxococcales bacterium. Next base: position 2,615 of record JADKKK010000023.1, on the reverse strand, counting down.
CCAGGTGCGAGCCGACTGGGCCGACACGTTCACCCTCGACTCGCCGAGGGTGTGACCGCCGCCCAGGAGCGGCCGTGAGCGCAAATTGAGACGTGCATGTCGCACGGATCCCGGTCACACCTGGCGTCGATGTCTCTCCTTCGCCACATGTCGGGTCCCCGCTTCTTCGTCGCCGCGGCGCTGCCGCTGCTCCCGCTCGTCCTCGCCCTCCCGGCAGGGTGCAGCGCTGCGACGACCCCCGGGGGCGGCGGCAGCACCACCGACGACGGGGGACCCGCGGTCGTGACGCCCGAGGGCACCGAGTGCGCGACCCGCGCGCTCGTCGCGCCCGCGCAGGACTACCTGAAAGACATCTCGGAGAAGAGCGGCATCCAGAAGGGCAACTTCGTGCCCACCCCCGCGACGCCCATCCCCATCAACGACCACAGCCGCCTCGCTTTGGTCGACGTCGACGGTGACGGTTGGGACGACGCGGTCATGCACTCGCTCTTCCCGAACCCGCAGAAGGGCATCCCGTTCGAGCACCTGGTCTTTCGCAACAAGCACGACGGCACGTTCGAGGACATCTCCGAGTCGTCGGGCCTGCGGGGAGTGCAGGCGGGCTTCCTCGCGTTCGCCGACGTCGACAACGACGGTGACCAAGACTGCTTCGCGGGCCTCGACATCGACCTCGCCGGGCAGACGAGCGTGGTGCTGTTGAACGACGGAAAAGGGCACTTCACGCCCAAGGCCGGGAGCGGCGTCGAGCGCGTGAAATACGTGGCGAACGCGGTGTTCGCCGACTTCGACAGCGACGGGAAGGTCGACCTCTTCCTCGGCAATGGTCACACGAGCTACTCGGCGAAGAACGCGCTCCTGCTCGGCAAGGGCGACGGCACCTTCACCGACGTGACGGGCGAGCGCCTCCCGGGCGTGCCGGCCCAGCCGACCGACGGGCTCGTGGCCTGCGACTACGACGACGACGGGGACCTCGACGTCTTCGTGTCGACCTACGGGGTGAGCGTCCGCTACGGGTGGAATCAGCTCTGGGAGAACGACGGCAAGGGCGCGTTCACGAACGTCGCGACGGAGCGCGGATTCGCGGCGCTGGCGACTGGCAACTACTACAACCCGCGCACCGGTAACGGGAAGGACCCGCAGCCCGTCACGCCCGACAAGATCGTGGGGAGCAACGGCTTCGGCATCGACTGCGCCGACATCACCGGCGACGGGCTCCCGGACGTGTGGCTCGCCACCATCAGCCACGCCGACGGTGCCGACGAGAGCCGGCTCTGGAGCGATCCGAGCCAGCTGCTCGTCAACAAGGGGAAAGACGCGGGCTTCGCGTTCGCCAACGAGTTTCTCTCGCGTGGGCTCCCTTACAACGAGGGCGACATCGACGCGGCGACCGTCGACTTCGACAACGACGGTCGGCTCGATCTCTCGGTCACGCGGACCGACAAATACGAGGCGAGCTTCTCCGATCCGCAGCAGAAGGGCTATTTCGGGCTCTTTCATCAGGGCGCGGACGGCGCGTTCACGAGCCTCGGCCTCACGTCGGGAGTGAACGACACGGCCCCGGCGGCAAGCGCGGCAAGGCCGGCCAGAACCTCGCCTGGGCCGACATCGACCACGACGGCGATCCCGATCTGCTCTTCGGCGCGCGCGATCAAGGGGGCGGCCGCGCGAACCTCCTCTTCGAGAACACCCTCGGCCAAGACAACACGTGGCTCGCGCTCCAGGTCCGCGGCGACGGCGCGAAGGTGCACGGCGACGCGTTCGGCACGAAGGTCACAGTCCGGGTGGGAGACCGCGTGATCGTGCGCGAGAAGAGTCGAGCCGAGGCACCTACGACAGCATCGACGGCAGCACGCTGCTCTTCGGCCTCGGCGGGGTCCCGGCCTGCGCGGCCGGGCGCAACGCCGCCACCCTCGAGATTCGCTGGCCCGACGGCACCGTCGACAAGTACGGCCGCGAGGCGTTCTCCCTGCGCAGCTACCTGCGGGCCACCTACGGTCAGAAGAAGCTCGAGCCGATCAAGTAGGCGCGGAGGCGCCGTCGCGGCGCGCCCTGCGCCGACCGAGCGCGCCGCCGGCGGCGGCGAACGGAGTGGCCAGGGCGAGCGGCGCCAAGAAGCCCGACACGCCCACGACGCCGAACGTGAGCCCGCCGATGACGATCCCCAAAGGCGACGCCGGCGATCGTGGCCCTCGCGAGGCCGAGGCCCTTGCCGAAACGGCCCACGAGGAAGCCTCCGGCCACGGCGGCGATGGCGAGCGCGAGCCCGTGCGGGATGGCGAGCATCAGCCCGACGCGCAGGCGATCCTGGGCAGACGCGTTCGCCAGGGAGCGCGCCGCCTCTTCGGCGCTGCCGACGTGGCCCACCGCGCGGAGGATGAGCGCGTCGGAGAGCTTTCTGGGCGACCGCCATGAGCGGGAGCCACGCGCCGAAGATGCCGACCGCTGAAGCGGACCCAGTGCCACGGCGGGCGATCCTTCCCGTCGGCGTCCGACGGCTCGGGCGCGGACTTCAGCACGGAGGCGGCGCTTGCTTGTCTGTGCTCGGCACGCTCCATGTGTATAGCAGGCGCAGCAGGCGCGCTGAGGAGACGAGCGCGCGCTCCAGCTTCGGAGCG
>JADKKK010000022.1 GCA_016720545.1 Myxococcales bacterium | reverse complement strand
AGGGCTTCCGCGAGAACCTGCTCGAGGTCTACAAGAAGCAACGGAAGCCAATCCCCCCGACCTTCGCGTTCATCGACCCGTTCGGGTGGACCGGCGCGCCCTTCTCCCTGGTGAAGGAGATCCTGGCGAACCAGAGCTGCGAGGTGCTCATCAACTTCATGTTCGAGGAGATCAACCGGTTCATCGAGCACCGCGACCAGCCCAACAACTTCGACGCGTTCTTCGGCTCGGACGAGTGGCGCAGGGTGACGACGATCGGGGAGAAGAAGGCTCGACGCGAGTTCCTTCACGGGCTCTACCTCAAGCAGCTCCGAGCGGCTGCCGGAGCCAAGTACGTCCGGTCCTTCGAGATGCGCAACGACAAGGACGTGAGGGACTACTTCCTCTTCTTCGCCACCAACAATTGGAAGGGGATGGCGAAGATGAAGGAGGCTATGTGGAAGGTCGATCAGTCCGGCGAGTTCCGGTTCTCCGATGCCACGAACCCTGCCCAAGAGCTTCTCTTCAGCCGTGAGCCCAACTTCGACGGGCTCCGACGGGCCGTCGTCGCCAGGTTCAGCGGGAAGGACGCCACCGTCGCCGAGGTCCAGGACTTCGTGCTCGCCGAGACCGCCTACCGGGAGACCCACTACAAGAAGCAGGTGCTCGCGCCCCTTGAACGCGAGGGCAAGGTCACCCCGGTGCGCGCGCCGGGTGGTTGATGGCGATGTCCGCCGCCTTCGTGAGGCCCATCGTGTCGGCGCGCGCACCGGCAGGGCAGTATGGCCATCGCGCGGAGCGGTCGTGCGCGCCACGAGCGATGCCCCGCGACGGCGGCGCGGGGTCGCGCTGCCGTGCGGGGCATTAGGGGTGGCGTGATGGTCAGTCGAAGCGAGTGATGGGCTCGGCGACGCGGGAGACGGTCTCCCTGTCGACGAGCTTCTTCTTTCGCCTCGCGGCGTCGCGGAGGGCCGCGGTGCCGAGGCGGTCGATTTCGCGGAGGGCGCCTTCGGAGGCGTCGTGGAGCGCGGCGAGCGCGTCGTCCGGGAAGAGGGCGCGGTCGCAGCCGATCGCGGCGAGCCGGTAGCGCACGTACTCCGCCGTGTCCTCGACCGTGGCTGGCGGGACGAGAAAGCGGGAGTGGATGCGCGTGAGGAGCGATCGATGGGCGCGCCGACCCAGGCTCGACTCGAGCTCCGGGAGGCCGACGAGGACCAGCGAAAGCAGCGCCTTCGCGTCCCATTCGTAGTTCATCAGGATGTGCAGATGGGCCAGCATGTCGGGATGAAGGAGGTGCGCCTCGTCGAGGAGGAAGACCGGATGGAGCCTCTCGCGGCGCAGGCTCTGCACGTGGGTCTCGACTGCCAAGAAGAGGTTCGCGGCGGTCGACGAGGGCTGGAGGCCGAGGGCGTGGCAGAGGTAGCGGTAGAAGTCGCGGCGGCCGAGCGTCGCGTTAGGGCAATAGGTCAGCCGGAAGCCCGCCTGCGGTAGCCGGTTGCGCAGCGCCCGTAGCACGCACGTCTTTCCGACGCCGGGCTCGCCCATGAGCAGCACGCTCTCGCGTGCCTCGAGGGCAGCCTCGATTTCGCTGACGAGCGTGGCCTTGGTCTCCGGGAGCCACAGCTCGTGGTCGTCCACCTCCTTCGAGAAGGGCGGGGCCCGGAGGCCGAAGTGGGCAGCGAAGTCAGAAGATCGCGTCATCGTCGTCCTCCTGGTCTTCGTCCGCCGCGAGGGTCTTGCTCGTGATGTCCGCCGCGAGGGTCTTGCTCGTGTCGAAGTCGACGGGCCGACCAGCTCTGGCGGGCGGCTCTCGGCGAGGTGGACGCTGCCGACTTCCGTTGAGCAAAGGGTCGACGACGAGGAGCGGGATGCGCTTGTCGTCGAGCTCGATGACGGGGACGCTGTCGTCGAAGTGGCTCTTCGCGATCGTGACGATCTGCCCCGCGAGATAGCCGAGCGGGACCTCGTAGAGCACACCGCCAACGCTGACGGTTGTGTCGCGGCGGACACGGCGGCGCACGCGCATGGTGAGCGCCTGGCGGAGCTCGTCCTCGGAGACGCGGACCTTCTCGCCCTCCGCGAAGACGGTGGCCGGCGCGCGGCCGAGGATGCCTGCGTGCGGCGTGGACTGGTAGTAGCGCGCGAGCCAAGTGCGGAGCTTCGCCTCGACGTCGGCGAGCGAGGCGACCTGACCGATGTGGTCGAGCGCCTGCTCCCGCATGCGACGCCAGAAGCGCTCCATTTTGCCGCGCGCGGGGGCGTCGTAGGGTTTGGCGTGGAGGAGCGTAATGCCGAGTCGCGCGCACGCGAGCCGAAGGATGTCGCCGCGGTAGGTCGCGCCGTTGTCGAGATAGAGCGCGTCGAATTTGCCGTGCTCCATGAGCGACTGCGTGAAGAGCGAGAGCATCGTCTTCTCGCGCTCGTCGGGAGCCACCCGCAGCGCGACGACGTAGCGTGAGGCGTCGTCCATGAGCGCGTGCACGCGCACTGGCGTCTTGCGTCCGTCGAGGGTGAGCGTGGGGCCGTGGCACACGTCTCCGTGCAAGAGCGCGCCGGGCCGGGCAGCATGCCACCGGAGTCGGGTCTTCGTGCCGTCGCCGTCGGCCGAGGCCGTACGCACGAGGCCCTTTTCGGCAAACATGCGCCGCACCGTGCACTCGGTCACTTCGGGGCCCACGCGGCCGTCCGCGCCGAGCGTGCGCAGGATGAGCGTGACGCTCACGCTCGGGTGCTCTCGACGGATGTCGCAGAGCAGCTCACGCAGCGCAGGATTCAGCGCGCGCCCTCGACCGCGATCGCCGCGAGCGTGCGGGATGAGGGCCTTCAGCCCGCCCCGTTTGAAGGCGTAGAGCCAGCGCTCGAGGGTGGGCACGGAGTAGGTGCGGGTGGTGTCACTGTCGGGCGGGCGTACGCGCTGCGCGCTCAGGCGGCGTAGCGCCTCTGCGCGTGCGCCATGATCGAGCTCCGCGCTCGCGAGCTCGCCGATGAGGGCGTGGCGAAAGACGGCCACTTCCTCGCCGTGATTCTTCGGTGTCAGGTTGTCCATGGGTCTCCTTGGTGGGCTCAATGCCCGCGAGGACTTCGTGACAGGTCCGGACGGCCTTTCCGCCGATCCTCCTCAGTGGATCTTCAGGGACCTCGCGCGCCGTCGTGGTGTTCGTCGACGTCGGCGCACCGAGTGCGCCGGCGTAAGGCGACTACGCGGTCTCGGATCACGCCGCCGCACATGCTCCAGCGAAGGCAGACGAGGCGAGATCGGCACCGGGGGTGTGACCTCCGCGGGCCGCGAGCGCGAGAAGGACGTAGCGGGCGACGTCTCGCCGCCCGAGCCCGTCGAGGCCGGCCACGGCGAAGAGGCGCATCTCGCGGACCGCGTCGAGCCAGCGCACCAGGGTGATCCAGCGGTCGACGGCGGAGCCTCCCACGGTGCGTCGAGGGCTCGTCCGGGCACGCGCGTCGGCCGTGGTCCCGCCGCCCGCGAAGACGGCGAGCGCGACGGAGATCGCGCCCGCGCCGTACCAGCGCCGAACCACGAGGCCCCGCGGGCCGACGATGAGTACGGCGTCGCACCTGCGGCAACGGTAGCGCCGGAGCGTCACCACGCCTTGCTCGGGGACGCCGTCCGCCGCCGCGGGGCCCTGGATCTGCCGCTCGACGAGCCCGTGCCCGACGATGATCAGCCGCTCTCCGAGCGGACTCGAGGGGGCGCCGCAACACGGGCACGAGCCTGGCCGCGCCTGCGCGCACGTGGGCATCCCGGCGATCCAGGACTTGATCCCGAGGCCGCTCGCGACGAATCTATCTGGGCTTCGTTGCTTTTCGATGCCGGCGAAGCACGACGGAGAGGGGGCCCGGCCAAGAGACCCTTCTCCGTCTTCTTTCTCTGTGTGCTCTCCCTCCCCGCCTTCCTACCGGTCGATCGCCGTGTTGACCATCACGCTCGGCTTGGCGGCGCGCCTGGCCTCCATGCCCATCGATGGGCTCGCGCGGCGCTGGGGCGCGGAGGAGAAGGACATCGAGCAGGAGGTGCGCCCTACGCCGGCAGGCGATCAGCTACCCGGTGCGCCAACAGCTTGGCGGAAGGGACCAATGACCTTCAAGTCCAACGTCAAAGCTGCTGCCGAGACTGCTGCCAAGAACCTCAACTGCCTGAAGCTACGAACGGTTCGGCTCTACACGCCGTATTGGAAGAAGGGGAAGACCTACGGCTGGATGTCGCCCATGGACACCGACGGAATCCTCGTTGCCGAGCGTACGGCCGAAGGGGGAACGAAGACCGGAACGCCTCCGACCAGCGTGAAGGTTCCGCCGCTTCTCGTGGCGGTGCTCATCCAGTCCGAAGAGGCCACCGGGATGACCAAGCCCAACCCGTATGGGAAGGCGAGCGTTGTGAACGTTCCACTCGGACTGTGGGTGGATCGGGTCGATTGGGTCGATGTCCTCAAGAAGGACGGCACGAAGAAGGCGAAGCAGCGGCCCGTCGTGACCAGGGCTCGCCTCGACCACGTGTGGGTGATGTTCATCACCCGCGACGACCTTCACGGTGTTCATAGCAATCTCGAAGTCGTCACCACCGCACATCGGGACTCCTGGTACGTCTCGTTCCCGCCGAACGCGACGGCCGCCACCATGGCGGAAAAGATCGACGCCGACGTTCGTGGCTTCCTCAAGGGCAAGGGCCGCCCCAAGGCCCCGTAGTCTCGCGCCCACTTGTTCACGCACTCGCGTCCAGAATCGCCGCCGGAGCGTCGTCGGGGCGCAGCGGTTGGGCGAGAGTGGGCTCCCGGAGGCCTCCCGGAGGCCTCCCCGCAGGGAAACGACGGTCGGCGAGGGCTCTCGGGTCGGCGCGGCGGTCGAGCTCGGGCGTCGCCAGGCCCCCGGCTTGCGGTCGTGAGGGACCCGCGGGGCGGCGGCTCCGTAAAGGCGCGTCGTGCAAGCCCGTCTCACGGTCGGATCCGAGCCAGCTGGATGCGCCCCGGATCGCCGTACGGTGAGAACCAGGGGCTCCATTGACCCGAGCCCTCGATCCAGGCAACCACCGCGTCGGTGCCCTGCCTCACCATCTGCTGGGAGCTCTGCTGCGTGGGGCTCTGCGATACGTGAAACGGCTCGGTGACCGTCGCGCCCGCGGGACCGATCCGCATCGCGTCGAGCCCTGTCGCTTCGCCACTCACCGAATAGCCCGCGAGCAGCACCACGGTGTCGGCGCCGTCCGCGTACACCGGGCAAGTCCCGAAGTAGGTCTTCGCGAGCGGCACCCTCGCGCCGATCGCCGCGCCGTCTCGATCCAGCGGCACCCAGAACTTGTTCGTCGGGTTCCCGAAGTCACTGTACACGAGGCGCGCCTCGCTCCCCGTCCACGCGATCTGTGCGTACTCGCTCGTGCTCCCGACCGGGTGGGTCACGCTCACGAGGCGCCCCGCGAGGTCGATGCGTGCGACGGCCACCCCCTCGCCCGCCCCGTCGCGCTGGGCGAGCAGGAACCCGTCGCCCACGAACACGCCACCGCCACCGTCCAGCGCCGCGCGGAAGGCCACCACGGGGGCCGTGGCCTCGGTGCCGTCTTCGTTCAACAACGCGGCGTGGACCCCCTCGTCCTCCCACACGAACAGCGGACCCGCGCCCGGACGCGCGGTCAGCGCGGGCTGATTCGCACCCGGGACCACGCGGGCGGCCCCGCGAGCGCCCCCTTGGGCATCGAGCGCGCGCACGGTGACCCCGGCGCCTCCCTGAACGGCGAGGATCCAGCCGGTGGGCACTGCAGCAATCGCCACTCGCCGCTCGTACAGCGGGGCGAAGCACTCCGTCGCGAAGGTCGTGTGCGCGATACGCGCGAAGTCGCGCGCGTAGAGCGCGACATGCACCGTCGCGCCGCCGCCGGGCGCCGTCTCGGCGACCCACGCGAGCGCCACGGCGTCGTCGGTGGCCGCGAGGGAGAGGGCTTCCGGCGCGACGGTGTCGGCCGCGACGCGCCCACACGCGACGATGGAGCCGCCCCTCGCGCAGGCATCGCAGTCCCCGGTGTCGTAGTCGCACGTCGTGTGGCAGCGAAGGGTCCCGCCGCCGTACTTGAGTGAGGCGCAGGTCGCTTCGCCGAGGTCGGCGGCGTCACACGGCTCGGTGACGCGGAGGCTTTGCCTCTGTTGGTCCCCGGCCCCAAACGTCACGACGCAGTCGTCACGACGCGCGTTCCCGCAGAGCCCTCCGCACGTCTTGAACCTGGGGGAGGCGCCGAAACACGCGGTCGGCGTTGGCACGTAGCGGCCGTCGGGCGCGGCCGCGTCACTGCCGCCTTCTGCTGCTGGCCCCGGTGCGTCCGGCGCCGCGCACGCGGCCCCGAGACACACCCCCAGACACACCCCCAGACACCCCCCCAGGGCCCACACCCAGCGTCGTGAGCGCATGCCAGGAAGGTAGCAGCCGCCTCGAGCTCCCGCGACCTAGCAGTCGCGATGAGCGTCGCCGATGGGCCTCTCGGGTGCGCGGGGGTCGAAATCGGGCGTCGGGAGGCTCCCGGCTCGCGGTCGTGAGCGACCCGCGAGGCGGCGGCACTTCACGTGCGACGGACCTCGGGATCTCGCGCGATGGATACCGAACCAATGCTACGGAGCGATGACCTTGAGCCCTGGGAAGTAGGTCCGGTACCGAGCCGCGTCGCGGGTGAGTAGGGTCATGCGCCCGATGACCGCGTGGGCGCCCACGTAGAAGTCGGGCATGGGCGAGCGCTTCTCCCCGCCGCGGCGCCTGTAGGCGAGGAAGGCCTTCCCAGCGAGAAACCCGGCTTCGTAGGGCAGCGGCTCGCGCACGAAGTCGACGAGCGCCGCGTCCGCGGCCTCGATACGGTCGAACTTCATGCTCACCTCGGCGAACACGATCGGGTTGATGGCCAGTGTGGACCGCTCCGCGGCCTCGCGGAGCGCGACCTCGGACCACGAGAGCCACTTCGGATCGCGCGTGATGATGTCGAGGAGCACGTTCGTGTCGACGAGCGTCTTCAAAGCAGCTCTGCGCCTTCGGATCCGCCTCCGGCGCTCGCTCGCGGTCTCACGACTTGCCGCGCATGAGCGCCATGATCTCGTCCGTGGAGAGCTTGTTCGAGGGGCGCACGCTGCGGAGATGGGCCAGCACTCCGTCGCCGCGCGAGAGCTTGCCACCACGCGTCACTTTGCGGAGCCGCGCCTCGCCGTCGACGATGTCGAAGGTGACCTCAGTGTTCGGGAGGAGGCCCAGCTCTTCCCGAATCTCCTGCGGGATCGTGACCTGACCCTTCGTGGTGATGCGCATGGGAGAGTATTACCACAGGCGGTAAGACCGAGGCCAGAAGAGTAGGAGATTGAAGGAGGCAGCTGGGACACTTCGCGAGCTCGCTAACCGCCCTAGAGCGGCAGGTTCGTGTGTTTGCGCGGCGGGTTCGTGTCGCGCTTGTCCTTCAGCAGGTCGAGCGAGCGCGACAGCCGCGCGCGGAGCGTGCGCGGGTGGATGACCTCGTCGATGAAGCCGAGCTCCGCGGCCTTGTAGGGGTTCGCGAAGGTGTTCTTGTAGTCTGCAATGAACTCGGCGCGCGCGGCCGCGGGATCGGCGGCGCGCGCGATCTCGCCCTTGCGCACGATGTTCACCGCGCCCTCGGGGCCCATGACCGCGATCTCGGCGGTGGGGAAGGCGAGGTTCACGTCGGCGCGGAGGTGCTTGGAAGCCATGACGTCGTAGGCGCCGCCGTAGGCCTTGCGCAAGATGACGGTGAGCTTGGGCACGGTCGCCTCGGCGAAGGCGAAGAGCAACTTGGCGCCGTGTTTGATGATTCCGCCGAACTCTTGCGCCGTGCCGGGCAGGAAGCCGGGCACGTCGACGAACGTGACGAGGGGGATGTTGAAGCAGTCGCAGAAGCGCACGAAGCGCGCGGCCTTCATGCTCGCGTTGATGTCGAGCACGCCCGCCAGCACCGCCGGCTGGTTCGCGACGACGCCTACGGGTCGCCCCCCCACGCGCGCGAACCCCACCACGATGTTGGGCGCGTACTGCTCCGCGATCTCGAAGAAGTGCGCGTCGTCGACCACCGCCGTGATGACCTCCTTCACGTCGTAGGGGCGGTTCGACTCGAGGGGGATCATCGCGTCGAGCTCCGGCACCTCGCGAAGCGCCGGGTCGTCGGTGGGCTTCCACGGCGGGTCTTCCGTGTTGTTCGACGGCAGGAACGACAAGAGCTCCCGGAGCTGCGCGATGCACAGCGCGTCGCTCGGCGAGGTGAGGTGGCACACGCCGCTCCGCGAGGCGTGGGTGGCGGCGCCGCCGAGGTCCTCCATGGTGACCTCCTCGCGGGTCACGGCCTTGATGACCTCGGGCCCGGTGATGAACATGTAGCTCGTGTTCTCGACCATCAGGATGAAGTCCGTGATGGCCGGCGAGTACACGGCGCCGCCCGCGCACGGGCCCATGATGGCGCTGAGCTGCGGCACGACGCCGCTCGCGAGCGTGTTGCGCAGGAAGATGTCCGCGTAGCCGGCGAGCGACTCGACGCCCTCTTGAATGCGCGCGCCGCCCGAGTCGTTCAGGCCGATGACCGGCGCGCCGACCTTCATGGCCATGTCCATGATCTTGCAGATTTTTTGGGCGTACGCGCCGGAGAGCGAGCCGCCGAAGACGGTGAAGTCTTGGGCGAACACGAACACCTTCCGGCCGTCGACGAGGCCGTGGCCCGTGACGACGCCGTCGCCCAACACCTTCTGCTTCTCCATGTTGAAGTCGGTGCAGCGGTGCGTGACGAACCTCCCGATCTCTATGAACGAGCCGGGGTCGAGCAGCAGCTCGATGCGCTCGCGGGCGGTGAGCTTGCCGTTCTTGTGCTGGTGCGCGATGCGGGCCTCGCCACCGCCGAGGAGCGCCTTCGCGTCCATCGCGTCGAGCGTTGCCGCGGGATCCGGGTGCGCCTCGACCGTGGCCGCGGGTGGGGTTGGCGAGTCGCTAGGCGTCTTGCTCATGGCGGCCACCTATAGCCAAAAAAGCGCCTCTTCGATCGCCCAGAAATCGCGCACCTGGCATCCTCGGCCAACCCTCCCTATTGTGGCTGTTCCGAATGGCCTTTGATCCAAAGTCGGCCTACCCCCAGCCCGGGGAGGTCATCGACGGCAAATACCAGGTCGACCGCATCCTCGGGCAAGGCGGCATGGGCGCCGTCGTGCGCGCGTACCACCTGCTCTTGCGCGCGCCGGTGGCCATCAAGTTCATGAACCCGACATACGTCGACGTGCCCGGGGCGGTCGACAGGTTCCTGAACGAGGGCGTGGCCGCGAAGGCCATCATCAGCGACCACGTCGTGAAGGTCGACGACGTAGGGAAGCTGCCCTCGGGTGCCCCCTACCTGGTGATGGACTGCCTCGACGGGCGCGATCTCGCGCAGGTGCTCGAGGCGGAGGGGCGCCCGGGCATCGCGCCCGAGCGGGTCGTTCTGTACGCGCTCCAGGTGCTGCGCGCCCTCCAGGCCGCGCACGCCGCCGGCATCATCCACCGCGACATGAAGCCGTCGAACTGCTTCGTGGTCACGAAAGACGGTGACCCTGACTTCGTCAAGATACTTGACTTCGGCATCAGCAAAGTCCAGACCCCGGGCAGCGAGTCGCTCACGCAGACCCACTCCGCCCTGGGCACGCCGCTCTACATGTCGCCCGAGCAGGCGAAATCGCCGAAAGAGGTCGACGGCCGCACCGACGTCTACTCGGTGAGCGTCATCATGTACGAGCTCCTCTCCGGGCGCACGCCGTTCTCCACCGAGAGCGGCCAGCTCACCGAGCTGCTCTTCAAGCTCTTCACCTGCGATCCCGACCCCCTCGAGACCCTGGCGCCGCACCTGCCGGAGGGCCTCGCGGCCGTCATTCACAAGGGCCTCGCCCGCGAGCCTGACGCGCGCTACTCGTCCGCCTTGGCCATGGCCGAGGCGCTCGAGCCCTACGCGGACGAGCGGGGCCGCGCCCACATCCAGCGCATGCGGGCCTACGTGCCACCGGAGGACATGGGGCGACACTCGCGCGACATCGCGCGCCCGTCCGCCCTCGCCTTCTCGGAGCTTGGTCGCGGGGCGGTGTCGGGCCTCGGACCGGGCGTCCTGGTGCCGGTCCCGCCGCTCGAGCTCAAGGTCGAGATGCCCTCGGGCCCCACCGGCACAGTCGTGCTGGGGGAGCCGAAGCCGCGCCCGCCGAGCCACCACGACGGGCTCACGATGGCCGAGCCCGTCGGCGTGTCTCACGGGAGCACCCGCGACGCCGCCGAGCCCTTCGCGCGGCCGAGCATGGCGGTCGCGTCGGTCACCACGCCGCCGCCCGCGCCCACGCTCGCGACCACCGACTCCGAGGCCGCCAAGAGCCCGGCCAAGCTGCTGCTCACGGGCGCGGGCATCGCCCTCGCGGCGGTCGTCGTCGCCATCCTGGTCACGCGGCCGAGCGGCGGTCAGCAGGCGACCCCCGACCCCGTGCGAGGCGTCGCGTCCGCCGTGGTGACCGCGGCCCCGCCGCCTTCGGCCGTCGCCCCCCGCCGTCGGCCGTGGCGAGCGCCGCGCCGAGCGCCACGGCTTCGAGCGGCCCGACCAACCCGGCCGGCCAGCCCAAGGCCGCCACCTCGCCGGGCGCCCCGAGCGCGAAGCCCGTCCGTCGGCGCTGCGGGCCGTCCAGCAGGGCCTGGCGAACTGACCGGTTCTGCAGGTCCCATCTCTGCACGCACCCGCGGGCTTCAGCCCGCGGGGAGATACCGCGTCGCTGACTGCCCGCAACCTGGGATTCGCGCTCGTGAGCTCGTGAGCTCGTGAGCTCGTGAGCTCGTGAGCGCGATCAACCTGCGGATTTACCCCGCTCCGCGCGATCCTCCGCTACAACCAGGGAGCACCTGTGCGCCGCTCGCGGGATCGCGCGATCCCCGCGACGCGCGCCGTCCGCCGCCCGCTTGCTCCGCACCCCGACCGAAGAACGAACCCGATGCGATCCCTCCTTCGACTTCCGTTTCAGCGCGCGGTCACGTGCGTACTCCTCGGCTCGGTCCTCGCCGCGTCGGTCCCCCCCATGGCGCTGGCCCAGCCTCGGGCCGCCAAGGTGAAGTCCAAGACCATCCGCGAGGACCTGCCGGCGTCGGTGCACTCCAAATGGGACACGGCGCTCGTGCTCTTCGGCGCCGGAAACTGGGGCGCCGCGCGCACCGAGTTTCTCGACGTCTACAACGAGTCGAAGAACCCCCGCGTGCTCTTCAACGTGGCCATCTGCGAGAAGAACACGGGCCAGTACGCCCGCGCGATCGCCACGCTGAAGCGCGAGCTCGCCGAGGCCGCGGGCAAGCTCGAAGCGGCCGAGGAGACCCGGGTGAAGGACACCGCGGCCGGCCTCGAGACGTTCGTCGTCGAGGTGCCCATCACTGTGTCCGAGCCCGGCGCGAAGGTCTTCGTCGACGACGTGGAGGTGGGCGTGTCTCCGCTGCCGCCGCAGCGCGTCGACATCGGCGAGCGTCGCTTCGCCGCGAAGAAGCCCGGCTTCATCGACGCCGCGGCCGTCCGCTCGCTCCCGCAGGGCAAAAAGCCCGAGCCCATCGAGCTCAAGCTCGAGGCGGTGGCCAAGCTCACCACCGTCACCGTGCAGGTGAGCGGCGCCCCGAACGCCACCGTGCGCGTCGACGGCAAAGAGGTGGGCGCGGCGCCGTACACCGGTCGCCTCGTCGTGCGCGCCGAGCCCTACGTCGTGGAGGCGTCGGCGCCCGGCTTCTCCACTGCCAAGCAGTCGGTGTTCCTGAAGGAGGGCGAGTCCGCGGCCGTCACGCTTGGGCTCTCGAAGGAGCAGCGCCAGGGCAAGCTCGTGGTGACCACCAAGCCGGAGGGGGCGGTCATCCTCATCGACGGCAAGGTCGTCGGGTCGACCCGCTTCGAGGGCGCGGTCGACGCGGGCCCCCACGTCGTCACCGCCAAGAAGAATGGATATTACACCTTCAACCTCGACGTCGAGGTGCCGAAGGGTGGCGAGCGCCCGGTCACGGCCGTGCTGAACGAGGACAAGCAGCCGAGCTTCGTGCCGTGGCTCATCGGCACCGTGGTGGTCATCGGCGTGGGCATCGGCGCGGCCGCCGTGCTCTTCGCGCCGAAGGACCAGGAGCCGTACCGTGGCACGCTCTCGCCTTTCATCGTAGAGCACCAGTAGGCCTCGTCCTCGTCCTCTCGCCCCATATTCTCCCCTTATCCTCCTGTCTCCCGCCCCTCTGGAGAGTTTGCACCATGAGCCTCCGTCGCGCCGTTACGCTTGGCATCATCTCCCTCGCAGGGCTCGCGTGGTCGGGCTGTGAAGGAAAGAAGCAGACCGAGTTCGTCGCCGGCATCTCCACCCAGGTGCGCGTCCCGAAGGACCTGAAGACCATCCGCGTCGACGTCCTCGTCGGCGGCACCCAGGTGAAGTGCGACAGCTACCGCGTCTACGACGGCAAGGTGCAGCTCCCCAAGACGCTCGGCACGCTCCCGATCAGCGCCGACAACCGCGGTCTCCCCGTGACCATCACGGTGGCTGGCTACTCCGAGGAGCGCCTCGAGTCGACCGCGGTCGACCAGTTCGCGGACTGCGTGAACACGCGCATCGAGCTCGGCACGAACGCCGCGAAGGGGCGCATCCTCCGCTCGACCCGCCAGACCTACTCCCCCGACAAGATCATCTTCTTGCCGATGCCCCTCTCGTTCGCGTGCTTCGACAAGATCGACTGCAAGTCCGAGGAGACCTGCAAGGCCGGGCGCTGCGCCCCCATGGACGCCGACCCCGCGAAGCTCACCGAGTTCTCGGAGGCCATGGTGAACGGCGCGGCGACCACGTGCTTCAGCGTCGAGCGGTGCATCACCCCCACCGGGCAGACCCCGTTCGTGCTCGATCCCGCCAAGTGCCTCTACGCGCACCCGGGCTCGGCCGGCGCGCCCTCGCTCCCGGCGCCGGCGCCCGCGATCCCGAAGGACGGCGACGGCCTCAACGTCCGCGCCTTCTTCGACGGCGGCGAGATCGCCGAGGTGCTCGATTTCGACGCCGACGAGGGCTACTTCGTCCCCGACCCGGCCAAGCCCCAGCAGTTTCAGCTCGCCCCCGGGCTGTGCGACTTGGTCAGGGTGTTGACGACAAGGGCAACCCCACCGCGCACCGTATCAGCGGCCTGCTCAGCGCCGGCCTCTGCCAGTCCAAGTCGCAGCGGCAGCCCATCTGCGAGAAGGAGGCCAACAAGCTGATGGCCGGCAACGAAGCCAGGACGGTCACGCCGCGCGAAGGTGTCTGTCAGACCTTCGAGATCAAGGCGACGCCGAACGCGCTCCTCGTGCTGCTGGACGGCTCCGTGCGTCTCTCCGACTTCTACAGCGACACGACGGTGTCGCGCGCCCTCGGCCTCTCGCTCGCCGATCCCGCGTTCGAGGCCACCCAGCTCGGCCTGAAGATCATCCCGCAGGGCGTCGACTGCACCAACCGCGTGTTCCCCACGCTCGACGTCCCGCTGCAGCCCGCGCTGAAGGCGCAGACCGCCATCGCGCTGAAGATCGCCGACTTCGTCTCCAAGAAGTCGGTGCTCGAGCCCATCGCCACCCCGCTGAAGCTCGACGCCGCGCTCGACGCAGCCTACTCCAAGCTGAACGAGGCGACCTTCGCGAGCTTCAGCCGCAAGGGCGTGCTCATCCTCGGCAACCGCGACTTCGCGTCGACCAAGTGCACCGCGGGCACCAAGCTCGTCGACGTGGTCAAGCGCGGCAAGCTCAACACCTACGCGCTGCTCCTCGGCGACTCGGCGGCCCCGGCCGATCCGGAGCTCGTGGAGGCGGCGTCGTCCGCCGGCACCAACCTGAAGCTCTACGACTCGCGCAAAGACCAGGTGAAGGGCTCCGACGCGTTCAGCCAGGTGACCCGCGACCTCACCTCGTGTCTCTACGACGCGCCGAAGGGGGCCATCGACGAGAAGGCCGAGGTCTCGTACTACGATCCCGTCCGCCGCCAGACGGTCTCCATCAAGCCCTCGCAGGGCTGCGCCGAGCCCACGGGCTGGACGAGCGAGGGCGGCAAGGTGCGCTTCTGCCCAGGCGCGTGCGACAAGCTCGTGAGCACGCTCCGCGACCGCTCCGACCTGGCGCTCGCCCTCGGAAATACGGCGCAGGCCGTGCCCATCTTCGCGTCGGTCAACTGCAAGTAGGGCGGAGCCTCGCCCATGCTCGTGCTCGGCCTCGAGACCTCGTGCGACGAGACCGCGGCCGCGCTCGTCGACGCGCAGGGCCGCGTGCTCTCGGACGTCGTGCAGAGCCAGGTCGCGCTCCACGCCCCGTACGGTGGGGTCATCCCCGAGCTCGCGCGTCGCGCGACCACCTGACGAACCTCCCCTCACGTCGTGTCACTGGCCCTCGAGCAGGCGGGGCGCGACGCTCGCCAGCGTGGACGCCGTGGCGGTGACCTGTCGCCCGGGCCTCGTGGGCGCGCTGCTCGTGGGCGTGCAGTTCGCGAAGGGCCTCGCCTGGGCCGCCGGCAAGCTGCTCGTGGGGTCGACCACCTGGTGGGGCACCTGTTCGCGTGCCAGCTACGGCGGGGCGCGGACGCGCCGACTTTGCCCGCGCTCCCGTTCGTTGCGCTGCTGGTTTCCGGTGGACATACCGCTATTTACCGAGTCGAGGGCGTCACCCCGGAGGCGGTCACGAGCTCGGCGCCACCCGAGATGACGCCGCCGGCGAGGCCTTCGACAAGGTCGCGAAGCTGCTCGGCCTCGGCTACCCGGGAGGCCCGGCGATCGACCGGCTCGCGCGGAGGCCGTGCCCGAGCCCGGGCTCTTCACGCCGCCGATGGCGAGCACCAGGACCCTCGACCTCAGCTTCTCGGGCCTGAAGACCCAGGTCGCCGCGCACGTGGCGAAGCACGGGGTGCCCGAGGGGGCTCCGGCTGGCGGTCGTGTGCGCGTCGTTTCAGGCGGCGGTGACGACCGTGCTCACCAACAAGCTCATGGCCGCGGCGAAGCGCGAGGGCGTGCGCGACGTGGTCCTCGGTGGCGGTGTCGCCGCCAACCGCGAGCTCCGGGCGCGCGTGTCGGAGGCGAGCAAGCTGCTCGGGCTCCGGGTGCACCTGCCCGATCTCGCGAGCTCGACCGACAACGCCGCGATGATCGCGTACGCAGGCGCGCTCGCGCACCGCGCCGGCGTGTCCCACGGGTGGGATCTCCTCGCGACGAGCGCCACCTCGCTGCCGCGCGCGACGCGCAAGGGTCGGGGGACGCGCTAGCTGGCAGCCCGCGCGAGGCGCGCGCCCGCGGGAATGGGCGACGTCGCTCGCGGGTCTCGAGCGCATGCACCGCCCGTCAGACGCGCCCACTCGCCGGATCAGCCCCGTCGTGTCTGTCGTGTCGCTCCTCTCCGTCGCCGGCCTCGTGGGCTGCGACCACGCGACCAGGCCGCGGCGACCCTCGTGCCTCGCGTCGCGCGTGGCGCGGCCGGTGTTGCCGGGCGTCGACCTCGCCTACACGGAGAACCACGACGTGGCCTTCAGCCTGCTCCGCGGCGTGGACATCCCCGCGCGGCCGGTGGTGCTCGCCGTGCTTCCCGCAGTCGCGACGCTCCTGCTCGCGGGTGCGCGGCGCGCAGCGGCGTGGAGTGCGCCGCGGCGCGAGCTCGTCGCGTATGTCCTGCTGCTCGCGGGTGCCCTCGGGAACCTGCTCGACCGCGTGAGCCGCGGCTTCGTGGTCGACTTCATCTCGGTGCGCCCGTGGCCGGTCTTCAACGTGGCGACGTTGCTCGTCGTCGCGGGGCGGGTCTGCTCGCCCTCGAGGCGCTGCGGCGCTCGAGCCGCGCGGCGCGCGTGAGCCAAACGCGCGCGGTCAGGCGCCAGGAGCTCCAAGCGCGACCTGCTGAGCTTCGCGAGGCATCGTCCATCGTGGGCGCTCGAGCCGCGCGCGGCGCGCGGGAGCCCACAAAATGCGAAAGAGCCGGTCGGCGCTCTCGCGCGGCGGCTCTGTCGCAGCGGGTCTCCCCGCGTGGCTTTTCAGTGCTTGTTGCCGTGGCCCTTGGGGGCCTTCCCGCGGCCGGCCGGCTTGTGGCCCTTCTTCGCGGGCTTCGCCGCGGCCGTGGCGGCCTTCTCCTTGGCGAGCACCATCTCCAGCGTGTCGCCCTTCGCGCGGACCAGGTAGTTGGGGACGCCGTCCTTGAAGGTGACCGTCAGCTCGGCGCCGCCGCCGTCGTTGGCGATGCGGATCCCCGCGATGCGCGGGTCCTGGCGGCGAGGGGCGAGGCGGCCTCGAGGATCGGCGGTGCGGAAGGACGACCGTGAAGCCCGTGGGCTGCGGGGCCCCTGCAGGCGCTCGATGGGGCCGTCCATCTTGAGCTTGAGCACCGTCCCGTGCGCGACGGGGCCGTTCGAGAAGGGCTTGGGCTTGCCCTTCTTTCCGGGGTCGTCTCTTCGTCTTCGGCGCCTAGCGCAGGGCTCGCCTCGCCGACGCTGGGCTGCGCGGCCGCGGCTACGATCGGCGGGCCGCGGGGGCCGCGGGGGCCGCGGCGGGCGGAGGGCCGGGGCGACCGGAGCGGGGCGACCGCGGCCGCCGAGGCGACGGGCTCGGCCGGGGCAGCGGCGAGCGGCGCCGGCTCGTGGGGCTTGCGCATCGCCACGAGGCCGAGAATCAGCGCGACGCCGACCGCGCCGGCGATGCCGAGCTTTCGCTTGTCGAGCTTGGGTGCGGGCGGCGCCTCGGGCTCGTCGTCGCGCTCGCGCTCCCGCGGACGACCTTGCGGCCGGCGGAGTGGAGCGCACCGCCCGGCGCGGGCGCCGTGGTGCGGCGCGCGGGCGCCTCGTCGCTCGCGTCGGCCTTGCGCTTCTGCGCCAGCATGCCCGCGGCGGTCTTCGCGCGGAGCAGCGCGGCGCCGATGGCGGGCCCGAGCTTCTTCAGGCCTGCGCCCACCGTGCTCGCCACGCCCTTCGCGCGCTCGCCGAACTCGTGCTTCATGCCGTTCGAGTCGCCGTCGCTCTCGTCTTCGGCCTCGGCCGTTCGGCGCCGGGGCGCCGCGACGGGCTCGCTGAGCCTCGCTGGCGGTCGCCGCGTCCTGGTATTTCATCGTCACCACGAGCTGGGGGACGTGGGCCTCGTTGGTCTCGACCTCCACGCGCTGGATGCGCGCCGGGCGCTTGTCGCCGGTCTCGGCGTCCTCGAGCTCGAGCAGCTTGCCCGCGGTCAAGTACCCGAGATCGCTGGTGGTCGTGACCTTCGCCGAGGAGGCGTCGCGCACCCGCGCGCGCATGGGCGCGCCGAGGCCGTCGATGTGCAGCCGCACGCGGCCGACCGGAACGCGCGGGGCGGCGGCGCCAGGATCCGTCGCGTCGCCGGCGGGAAGCAGGCGCGACAGCGTGGCGAGCGACTGCGCGTCGAGCTGGCCGAACGAGAGGCCGAACTCGCCGCCGTCGGGCCCGTCTTGGCACCAGGTGACCTGGCCGGCCGCGAGCACGGACTCGCCGCTCTCGGTCTCGAATTGGCAAGTGAGCGGCTGCCCCACCGCGGGAGGTATCCCGCGCGGAGGGCGATGCCGGTCGGGGATACATTCAGCGCCTGCGCCTCGAAGGACGGGCCTTGCGCGCCGCCAACCTCGACCATCGCGTCGAAGGGAATGCGCGTGGCGTCGGGCGCGCGTCGATCGGTCTGTGAGCTCATCGAATCCTCCGGGGACGAACGAGCGGCTCCCCCTCGCGCACTGCGAGGGCCGGCTTTCCGCGTCCCCCTCGCTTATGTGGATTCCGATTGACGGGCCAAATTTGTGTGCGCGTTCATGGCGACACCGCGCCTTCGGCTCGGGCTCGCCATCGACCTAGGTTCGCCCCTTCGGGGCACTGGACGTTCAGCGGCAATCGCAGGGCCCGACGCGGGCCTCGCTCTCGCCGAGCGTGCGGGTCGCCTCGACGCACCGAAGGTCCTCGCTGCCCGTCAGCTCGCAGAGGGCGCCCACGGCGCGCCGCATGGACGCGAGGGCTCGGCAGGGCGAGGCGCATCCCGCGTCTGCTCCTGCGCTCGGCGCGGCCGGACGCTCCGCGTGTGGAGGCGCGGGCGCGGTGGGCACCGCCGGCTGCGCGGGCTCCGGCGCGGCGCCCGGCGCGGGACGCCCCGCGCGATCGATCTCGGCGCGCGCCCGCGTGATCGCGGCCTGGGCCTCTTCGATCGTGCGTGGCGCTTCGTCCGCTCCCTGCGCTCTGCGGGCGGCCGCTGGCTCGCGTCCGCCGGCCGCGCCACCGCACCCGAGCGCCCCTGGAAGGCACGCGAGCCCCGCGAGCGCGAGGAAGACCCACGAAGAAGGCGAGTGGCGCACGTCGGAAGTGTCCACCAAGGGGCCGCGCGCGTCCACCGTCGCGTCTCTGTCGGCTCTAGCCGAGCAGCGCCTGCGCGAGCCCCCAGCGCACGCCGCGGTCGGAGACCTGCAGGGTCGAGGCGCCTAGCCTCTCGAGCACCGCGAGCACCACGTACCCGCCCGCCACGATGACGTCGGCGCGCGCCGGCGCGATCCGGGGACCCGCTTGCGCTCGGCCAGCGTGAGCCCCGCCAGCCGCTCGACCACGGCCTCGACCTCGTCCACCCCGAGCCGCACGCCGTGCACACGCGCGCCGTCGTACACTTCCATGCCGAGATGCGCCGCCGCGAGCGTGGTGACCGTGCCCGCGATGCCCACGGGCACCTCGCCGGGCGCGAGCCTGGGCGCTCCCGCCAGCGCCTCGACGGCCGCGCTGCGAAGGCGTGCCCGGTCGCTGCGAGAGAGCGGCTCATCGAACGGGGCGAGCCGCTCGGTGAGGCGCACCGAGCCGACGTCGTAGCTGTGCGCGAAGCGCGCGGGCTGCGCGAGCTGCCGTGGCGCGGCGGTGACGATCTCGGTGCTCCCTCCTCCGATGTCGAACACGGTGACCTCGCCCGCGCCGACCTCCGAGAGCCCGCGCAGGCCCGAGAGCGCGCCGCGAAAGGTGAGCTCGGCCTCCTCGTCGCCCGTGAGGACCTGCGCCTCCACGCCGAAGAGCTCGCGCACCCTCGCCACGAGCCGCTCGCTGCCCGCGGCGTCGCGCATGGCGCTGGTGCCCACCACGCGCACGCCGTCGGCGCCCAACGCCTTCACGGCCTGCGCGTAGTCCTCCAGGCACGCGACCGTGCGCGCGACGGCCTCCGGCGCGAGCCTGCGTGTCGCGTCCACGCCCTGGCCGAGTCGGGTGATCGTGGCCCGCTCCTCCACCGCGTGCGGGCTCCCGTCGGCGTCGCGCTCGGCGATGAGGAGGAGCACCGTGTTGGTGCCGATGTCCACGGCTGCCACCTTCCGAGGCGCGGGAGGCGCGGCGGGCGGCGGCGAGGGCGCGGGCTTGCTCATCTCGTGGCTCTCCTCGCGCTCCCTGCTCGCTGTCTCGAAGGTTCTGTCGGTGCTCGTCAGCGAATGTTGCTGAGGTTCAGCATTTCCTCGACGTTCGGCTGAACGACGAGCTCGACGCGACGGTTCTTCTGCATTTGCTCGCGGGTCTGCGCGGCGATCGTGCCCTCTTGGGGATCGGTGTCGCCGTAGCCCGCCGCGGCCCAGCGCTGCGTGTCGAGACCGCCGCCGTCCGTCGGCTTCTTGCCGAGCGGGCTGACGAGGAAGAGGAGGACCTGCCGCGAGCGGGCGAGCGAGAGGCCCCAGTTGTCGTGGAAGGGGCCGCGCCGTACTTGGCGTTGTCGGTGTGGCCGGCCACGACGAAGTAGCGGCTCGC
The DNA here is from genome assembly GCA_016720545.1 of Myxococcales bacterium. Lineage (NCBI taxonomy): Bacteria > Pseudomonadati > Myxococcota > Myxococcia > Myxococcales > Myxococcales bacterium. The sequence continues at coordinate 8,623 of JADKKK010000022.1, read as the reverse complement.
GAGGTCCTTGTCGGCGCGGACGATCTCGGCGACCTGCGCGAGCGCCTCGCGGCCCTGCGGCTTGAGGGCGTCCTTCCCCGACTCGAAGAGGATGTCGCCCGGCAGCTGGATGACCATGCGGTTGCCGCGGACGACCACCTTGAGGCCGATCGAGTTCAGCTTGTCGAGCTTCGTGCGCAGGAGGCGGAAGCGCTCCTCGATGACCGCGAGGCGGTCGGCGCGCTCCTTGTAGTCCTTCAGCGCGGCCGCGAGCTTCGCGGCGTCGGCCTTCGTGCCGGACAGCTCGCTGCTCGTCCCGGCGAGCTGCTCCTTCATCTTCGCGATCTCGGCCTGGGCCGCGTTGTAGCGGGCCTGGTCCTGGGCCATTTGGTCCTTCGCGGCGGTCATGTCGGCCGCGAGCTTGTCGATCTCTCGCTGCTTGGCGGCCATCTCTTCGTCGCTGTGGCCGCAGCCGACAGTCATCCCCGAGCTCATCACCGAAGCGAGCCCAACCGCCACCAACCAACTCGTGCGCATCGTAGACAAGGGGAGCCTCCTTTGGGTCGCGCGTCGCTCACGCGCGCTGCGTCGACGACGGTACGGAGGGCCGCGCGACCCGTCAAGCCGGTCGAAAAATCCGCTCGAGTGCCATTTGGGCGAAAAACCATGTTTCGATCAAACATTGTGATTCGCGTGTATCGAAGCGCCAAAAAAGCCCGAAAAACACACCGAGAATCCGGAGAAACACGTGCGATAACAAACGGTTATGATTCACAGATGTCCGCTAGAGGGGTCGCCATGGCGCACCAGGTCGGCCCTGTCAACCAGCAAAGTTTTTTATCGTTTGACAACTGACGTAGGTGACCATATAACCAGTGACGTAGCTGACCATATAGGTCACGTACATCCTCAACAGGAGGGATTCAGTATGGCTGCAAAGAAGAAGGCCGCTGCCAAGAAGGCGCCGGCGGCGAAGAAGGCGACGACGAAGACAGTCAAGAAGGCGGCCCCCAAGACCGCGAAGAAGGCGGCCCCAAGGCTGCCGCGAAGAAGCCGGCGGCGAAGAAGCCGGCGAAGAAGGCCGCTGCCAAGAAGCCGGCCGCCAAGAAGGCCTCCCCAAAGAAGGCAGCTGCCAAGAAGCTGGCCCGTCAAGAAGGCCCCTGCCAAGAAGGCAGCCGCTAAGAAGCTGGCCGTCAAGAAGGCCCCTGCCAAGAAGGCCCCTGCCAAGAAGGCCCCGAAGTCGATGGCGCCCCCCGCGGCCGCCCCCTCGGACGACGGCGAGGAGTGAGGTAGAGACCGTCAGCTACTCTGTCGCAGATTCGGGTTCGTCCCCACTCAGCGACGCCGAGGAGGACGGTCCCCGGAACGAAGGGCGCACCGCGAGCGGTTTGCGCCCTTTGTGCCGTTCTGCGCCCCCTTGTGCCACACGCGGGCGCGGAGGGCCCGGAGTGCGCTGGTGTCGGTATATCGGGTCGGTTGTGGGGAATTCGGCTACTCGCCGAGGTAGAGTCGCAGGGCCATGGCGGCCGCCCGGCGATCGAACGGCTGGTCGCGTAGCTCTTCCGCGCCGAGATGCGCTCGAAGAGGTCGCTCAGGAAGAACGTGAACTCCTCGGCCTCCCGGCGACCGCGTCGTCGAGACGCTCCGGGCTCGTGAGGTCGGACTCGCGCAGCGCGGACAGCGCCTCGATGAATACGTCGAACCGCGGGTAGTCGGCCTGGCAAAGAGCGGGTAGCCCATCGCCTGGAAGTACGAGAGGAACTCGCGCACGAACTGGAGCGACGACGCGCCCGCCCAGCGCTCCTCGGTGTCCGGCAGGGCGCGCGCCTTCGCGCCGAAGGCCCGCAGGATCTGGAGCGAACATCCACACGTCCCGACGAAGCCGCTCGGACAGCGCGCGCCGCGCCTGCGCGTCGTCGAAGACGCCGTGCTCGTCGAGGCGCTCGCCCAGCACTTTGCCGAGCACGAGGATCGCGTTCTGGAGCGCCGGTCGCAGCGTGAGCGATGACGCGCCGCACGGCCACCTGCAGCTCCGCCTCGGTGGTCGGCGTCCGGGCGCGGGCAGCTCGTGCTCGAACGCGCGTCGGAGCTCGAGCCGGAGGTTGGCGGCGATGCCCCGAAGGCCGCCTTGAGCTGGATGAGGCGATGCCTCTCCTCGCGGAGGCGATCGAAGCGCGCCGAGCTCGTTCGCGGGGCGCCGCAGGAGCAGCGCCCGTAGCCCTCGGCGAGCAGTGGCCCAGCCCGCTTGCTGAGGTGGCTCGTGAGCGCCCGGGCGTCGGAGCGCAGCACGCTGAGCACGAGGTAGACCGTGCCGCTCGCCGAGCGCGTCTCCAGCAGATCGAGGTACTTGAGCATGCGGAAGAACGCCAACATGGTGAGCGCGACGAGGCGCCGCGCGCTCGTCCCCACCTGCCGCGTGAGCTCGAGCAGGTGAACGTTGGTGATGCGATCGAACTCCGGGCGAAACTCGAGCGCCGAGAGCGGGTTGAAGAACGCCGACGACGAGATCTCGCTGTGGGCGACGCCGAGCATGGCGAAGAACGTGCGGAACGGCACGCGCGAGAGCCGGCAGATGCCGCCCGCGACCTCGAGCAGGTTCGTCATGGCGTGGCGGAGCTGGAAGAGAACTCCTCGGGCGTGTCTTGGCCTGCGCGGCGCGGACGAGGCGGGTGCGCGCGCCGTCGTCGGGGAGCACCGTCTCCAGGTAGCGCTGGAACACGAACGCGCGCTCTTGCGCGCCGGAGCAGCACCTTGCAGAGCGCGACGACCCGGCCAGCGCCTCGCGAACGACCCCGTGGGGCCGTGGTAGTCGCTGGTGACGACCGACGCGCTCCTTCGTGGATTGCCCGGGTGATTCCGTGGGTTTGCGAAACACGCGAGCCCCTTCAGGAGCGCCTCGAGCTCGAAGAGCAGGGCCTCTTTGCCCTCCACCTTGAGCCCCGCGAGCCACGCCTCGCGCTGCACGGACTGTTCGCGCCGCAGCCCTCGCGTGTCGCGCAGCAGGTCGGCGTAGGGGTCGACCGCCAGCGCGGAGCGCAGCGGCGGGTGGCTGGGCGCGCCGGCCACTACGCCCCCCGGCGCTGCGTGAGCGTGTCGAGGCGCCCTACCCGTGCACCCAGCATCCGGGCCATGACCTCTTCGGTGCTGCGCTCGCTGCGCTGGCAGAGCAGCGTGATGTCGAGCGCGACCTGGCTCGTCGCGATCTCGGCGATGGCCGCCGTCTCGCTCAGCACGGCGCTGTCGGTCGGGGAGTCGCTCGGTGGGCCTGACGAGGCTCGCGCGGTCGTCGGCGACCACCACGAGCCGGTGCTTCCAGAACTCCTCGAGGTCGCGCTCGTCGAGGTTGTACGAGAAGAGCTCCCCGGGCATCGGGGGGAGCGCCGCGTGCGAGAACACCACGACGTACACCTTCCGCTTCACGGCCGCCTTCAGCTCCGGGACGAGGGCGGCGAGCTCGCGCGGCCAGCCGCTCAGCACGAGGCGGTCTTGGGCGCCGCGGACGAGGCGCTCGGCCTCTTCGAGGATGCGCTCGTAGCCACGCACGCTGAAGGCGTCGGGCACCGAGGGCGCCGTGTCCATCCGGGCGATCGCCGCCTCGAGCTGCTCGACCGACGCGTCGAACCGCTTGCGGAGCACGTGGACGACGTCCTCGGCCGGGCTCGGGGCGAAGGCGCTCCGGCGTGCCCGCGATCGACCGCGCGGCGCCCGCCTTCACCAGGCGGCGGAGCACGCCGTACACCGCCGAGCGCGGGATTTGGGCCCGCACGCCGACCTCGTACCCCGTGGACGGGCTCTCCTGAGGAGCGCCGCGTACGCGCGGGACCGTTCAGGCTAAACCCCAGCGCGACGAGCGCGGGGACCACGTCAGGATCCGACATTCCCGCATTTTCCCACGACTGCCGCCCCACACCCAAGGATCTCGCGGCGAGCGCCCCGGGGCGTGACCGCGAAGGCTTCGCAAGTGACTACAATCGCTCAGCTATTTCGCTGCTCTGAGCGCCGCGACCCGCGCCGCCATGCGGGCCTCCTCGCCGTGCGAGGTGGGCTCGTAGAGCGGCTCGCCGGTCAGCGCGTCCGGCAGGTACGACTCGTGCCCCGCACCCGGCCCCGGGCCGGCGTCGTGCGGGTTGCGGTATCCGTCGCCATGCCCCTCCGCCCGGGCGAGAGAGCTCACGGGTTGCGGAGGCGCTTCGGCACCGGCAGGGCCCCGTGCTCCTCGATGAGGCCCGCGCCCGGGAGAACGCCCGGCCCACCGCGTCCGACTTGGGGGCGCAGGGCGAGGTAGAGCGCAGCGTGGGCGAGCGGGGAGAGGCCCTCCGGGGGCCCAAGCCGCCGGAAGGAGGAGTCGGCGGAGGTGACCACCACCAGCGCGCGCGGATCGGCGTTGCCCACGTCCTCGCTGGCGAAGATGAGCATGCGGCGCAAGAGGAACAGCGGGTCGTCGCCCGCCCTCGACGAGGCGCATCAGGTAGTAGACCGCCGCGTCGGGATCGGAGCCCCGCATCGACTTGATGAACGCGCTCGCGATGTCGTAGTGGGCGTCGCCGTTCTTGTCGTGGAGGAGGGCGCGCGCTCGTCGAAGCCAGCGAGATCGGTGAGATCGAGCGCCGCCTTCCCTGGCGAGGGCGTCCTCCGCGATGGACTCGAGGACCGAGAGCGCGCGTCGCGCGTCGCCCCTCGCCGCTCGCGCGAGGGCGCCGAGCACCTCCGGGTCCGTCGTGAGCCCGCGGCCCCCGAGGCCGGTCGGCTCGCGGAGCGCCCGCTCGAGCAAGGACACGAGGCTCGCCTCGGTGAGCGGCTCGAGCCTCACCACCTTGCACCGGGAGAGCAGCGCCGCGTTCACCGCGAAGGCGGGGTTCTCGGTCGTGGCCCCCACGAGCGTGAGCGTGCCGGCCTCTACGTGCGGCAAGAACGCGTCCTGCTGAGCCTTGTTGAAGCGGTGGATTTCGTCGACGAAGACCAGGGTCGCGCGCCGCGGTAGGCCTGGTCTTCTTTCGCGCGGGCGACGATCTCGCGGAGCTCGGCGAGGCTGCTGAGCACGGCGCTGAACAAGACGAACGACGCCTGCGTGCGTGAGGCGATCACGCGCCCGAGCGAGGTCTTGCCCACGCCCGGCGGCCCCCAAAGCACCATCGACGGCACCCGATCGCTCGCGATCGCCCGCGCGAGCGGCTTGCCCGGCGCGAAGAGGTGCTCTTGGCCTTACGTAGTCTTCAGTCGCGTCGGCCGCACGCGCGCTCGGCCAGCGGCACTGACCTCGGCGCGCCTGCGGCAGAGTAAAGCGGGGGAGCGTGGGAGCGCGGCGTCCCATCCTCAGGTTACCACCCACCTGGCGAGCGCGCGCCTCGACGCGCCGCGCGAGACCCCTGGGCTTGTGAAGCCGCGCCGCCTCGGCAACTATGGTCGCATGGCGAGCGCTCCCACGGCCGCAGAGGCGAGCGCGTCGAGTCAGCCGGGTCCGCGCCGTGGTGGTGCCGTTCGCCGTGCCGGAGGAGGCGCGTGATCCGGGCGGCCTCGCCGCCTGATCCACACATCTTCGCGCGGTCGAGGAGAGCGTCGCCCTGCGCAGCTGCTAAGTCACGCGGGAGCCCGGCGCCGAGGTCCGCGCGGTGGAGCGGGCGCCTGTCTCGCCCGGCCACGTGGCGCGAGCTGTCGGGCCGTGCCCCCAGCGAGGGCGAGCGGGCCAGCGTGGTGCTCACCGGTGTGCTCGAGCCCCTGCCTGATGGTCGCGGTCACCTCCAGCTCGTCGCGTTCGACGCAGCCCACCGGCGCCGCCGCGCCGAGCGAAGAGGTCAGGCCTCGACGCGGAGACCGCGGGCGCCAGCGTCCTGCGCGCGGTCGAGCCGCCCTCCGCGAAGATCTTCCTCTGGCGGGGCCTCGCAGTTAGCCGATCCTGCGGAGCCTCGACTGGAGGCGCTCGAGGGCGTGTTCCGGCGCAGAGAGGTGTATTCTGCACAACTTTCCGTGGCGGGCCCCCACGACCGGTTCGCCGCGTCGCTCCACCTCGGCCGCGCGGTCGTTGACGCGCCCGGCGCGCGCCTGTCGGCCTCGCGCTCTCGCCTCGGTGGCGCTCGACGCCGTGCTGGCGCAGCCGACCGACACGAAGGTCGCCGCCGCCTGCTGCGCTCGACTGAGTGGGAGATCGACGGACGCGCCGACCCACCCCGATCTGCGCGTGAGGTCGCCGCGGCCCTCCGCCACCGCGCGGCGACTGATGACGCGGTTGAGGCGCACGTCCTTGCGGGCCCTCGAGACTCACTCCCGAGAGGTCGCGCCTGTACGCGCTCCCTCGTTAGCGAGGGCGCGCCGCGGGTCGCGGAGATCTCGCCGGCGCGGAAGAGGCGATCGATCGGGGCTCGCGCGGTGCCCACTGAGCCGTCGTTGTTCACCGAGCGAGGGCGCCCTGGCCTTCGCGCGAGGCGAGCCTGACGGGCGCGGGCGCGCTTCTCCGAGGCCCTGAGCGGGCGCTGGGGCCCGCCGCGCCTTTGTCGCCCTCGAGGGGGCTCGCAGCTGGACCCCGCGCCGCTTGAGGAGGTCGCGTTCGCGCGTGCGCGGTCGAGGGAGTCCCGGTCGACGTCCTCCGTCGGACGCCTCCGCCTCTATGGCGGCTCGCGTCTGGCAGCGTGTTCTCCGCGGCGTCGAGCGCGCGGGTGCTTGCGCCGTTCCTCGCTGAGCGGGTCGTCCGCGACGGACCCGACCCGTGGGCCGAGTTTTCACCTCCCCCGCGCCAGGTGCTCGAGCCTCGGGCTCGACGAGTCGGCGCGCGCGCGTCTCTCGCGAGTCGAGGCCTCTGGGCCCGACAGCGCCCTGGCCGCCGAGGTCCGGGCCGCGCGCGCTTCGCGCCTGATCACCCTCAGACCGCGCGTGAGTTGGAGGAGGTCGTGCGCGAGGCCCCGACTCCAGACCTGAGACGAGCCTTCGCTGTTTCGACCGAGTGAGCGCGGGCGCTCGCAAGCGAGGACGCGGTGGACTGGCCCACTGCACTCGGTCTGTCGAGCGCCGCCGCGAGCGTTGGGAGCGTGCGCGCGGCGCTGGAGCTCGCGCTCGCGAAGAGCCCCGGGGCCACCCTGCGCACATCGAGAGCCTCGTCGCGGGTCCACGTCGCGCTCGGGCGCCTCCTACCGAGGCCTGCGCAGGCCAGCTGATCGTAGCGCGTGCGCGCTCGAGGGGCGAGTGCCGGCGCGACCCACGCTGTCCGAGCCACCGCGCTGCCTCTGCGGGCTAAGCGCCACGCCGACGCCCGCGACGCCATCCAGAGAGCGTTTCGCCTCGACGCGAACGACGTTGACCACCGCGCCCTCGCCGATCGCATCCACGCGAGCCTCGGAGCCCGTCGGCGCGATCCGGAACGGCTTTCGCCAGGCGCTCCGTCTCCAAGAAGCGCTGAGCGGGGCGTTCCACGGGCTCACGAGGTCAGCGTTTTGCCGGGCGTCGGCCTGCGGGCCGCGTGTGCACGACCGGCACCGGGGCTTGTTTCGCCAGCTCGGCCCGCATGGGCGAGCGCGGCCGTGGAGGCTCCGCGCGCGTGAAGCTCGGTTCTCGAGGGGCGTCGAGCGCGGCCCGCGAGCTCGGTGCGCCCCACCTGACTCAGGCGTCCTGCGGGTAGAGCTTCTGCAGGAGCGCGGTGATGCGGCGGTCGCCGTCGGCGATGCGGCGGGCATGGCGATGCGCTCGGCGATGAGATCGAGAGGAACCCGGTGGTCGCGGAGCGCGTGTCCCGCACGCCGGACACGTGCTCGGCGAGGCCTGCTGGAGCAGCGCGCACCACATCGCGAGGTCGTCGGGGGTACCCCGCCCGCGAACCACCCGGTCGATGGCGCGTATGCGGGCGACGAATCGTTGACCTGCGCCCCCGTTGCCCCCTTCGTCGTCGAGAAACGCCGAGAGCCTCTGGCAGAGCACGGACATGCCACCGAGCTCCTAGGAGTCATATCGAGCGGTGCGCGGCGCCGCCGCGGAGCAGCCGCGACACCTCTCTGAAGATGCGTGGCGGCGCAGCGCGGCTGAGCCTTCTTCCCGGCCGTTCACGAGCGCCCCGTACACCCCGGGGACGATGCCCACGTCGAGGCGCGCCGAGAACTTCACCGCGCGGAGGATGCGTACGGGGTCTTCGCGGAAAACGAACCGTGGGCTCGCCGATCGTGCGAATGACCTTGCCGCGGATGTCGTTCATCCTGCCGCACCAGTCGAGCACCTGGCGCCGCTCGAGGTACGTAAAACAGCGCGTTGATTGTGGAATCACGTCGCAGCGCGCGTCTTCGTGGGCCTCGCTGAAGACGTTGTCGTTGCGGATGAGCAGGTCCCCGCGGGGTTGTCCGTCGACCTCCTGCGGCTTCTGCCGGAAGGTGGCGACCCCGATGATCTTGCCGCTGCCGAAGAGCACGTGCGCGAGCCGGAACGCCAGTCTGGATGATGCGGCAGTTGCGGAACAGCTGCCGCACGTCCTCCGGGCGCGCGCCCGTCGCGATGTCGAGTCCTGGGGCTCTTCTCCAGCAGGAGATCGGACGCAGCCACCCACGAGGTGCAGGCCTGGAACCCAGCTCTTCTCCAGCTGCTGCATCGACGCGGGCGGCGTCGGCGTCGAGGCGATTCCCGCCGCCACATCGTGGCGGACGAGCCCGGTGCTGGCGTGTCGCTCTTCGGT